>NZ_JAENKS010000002.1:0-121375 GCF_016598975.1 Campylobacter sp. 2018MI34 | reverse complement strand
TGACAGGCCGATATTCTAACCAGCTGAACTACCGCCGCAAAAGAATGAAGTGGTGGTCACTATAAGACTCGAACTTATGACATCCACCTTGTAAGGGTGGCGCTCTACCAACTGAGCTAAGCGACCTGATAAGATTTTGGCGACCCTTAGAGGATTTGAACCTCTGTTTTCACACAGAGAGAGTGATGTCCTGGGCCACTAGACGAAAGGGTCAAACCCTATAAAGTGGTGTCCCGTGTTGGATTCGAACCAACGGCCCCCTCCTTAAAAGGGAGATGCTCTACCGGCTGAGCTAACGAGACAATGGCGCGGCGGACGGGGCTCGAACCCGCGACCTCCGGCGTGACAGGCCGATATTCTAACCAGCTGAACTACCGCCGCAAAAGAATGAAGTGGTGGTCACTATAAGACTCGAACTTATGACATCCACCTTGTAAGGGTGGCGCTCTACCAACTGAGCTAAGCGACCTAAGTGGTGTCCCGTGTTGGATTCGAACCAACGGCCCCCTCCTTAAAAGGGAGATGCTCTACCGGCTGAGCTAACGAGACTTGTTTTAAAAACTGAAGTTGTGATTATGCCAAAATATCAAGTATTTTGTCAAGAGTAAAAAGAAAATTATATCATTAATTAACTCTAATAAAATATAATCTTATTTTAAACCTAAACTAAAGGAAAATAGTGCGTTTTATTTTTTTATTGATAATATTTTTTAATTTTATTTTCGCAAATATATTAAGTCTTGATAAGGCTTTTAATATCAAACTCGATTCAGATAAACAAGCTCTTTATATTAATTTTAAACTCGGAGATGAAATTTATCTTTATAAAGACAAAATAAAAATTAAACTTAATGAAAAAGATATTACAGATTTATTAAATTTTCCAGCTCCAATAACAAAAGACAATGAATATATATATTATAAAAATTTATCTCTTGCTATACCAAATACCTTACTAGATCAATATACACAAAAAAAAGATAGTTTATTGCAAATAACCTATCAAGGATGTTCAAATCAAGGCTTATGTTATCAACCTCAAAAAATTGATTATTCTTTAAAAGAAAAAAATAATATTTATACTTATTTAAAAATAAATAAAATAAAACAACAAAAATTAAATTCATTCTCTGAAGAAAGCATTATCGAGAAATTTATTAATACTGAAAATTTAGCGACTATTTTAATAACTTTTTTTGGATATGGTTTATTATTATCACTAACACCTTGCACATTGCCAATGATCCCTATTTTATCTTCATTGATTGTTTCAAAGGTAGGAATTTCAAAAAAATATAGCTTTTTTTTATCTTTTATTTATGTATTTTTTATGTCTTTAGCTTATGCAATTGCTGGAATCATTGCAAGCTATCTAGGTTTAAGCGTTCAAGGAATACTACAAAAACCTATCATTTTAATCTCTTTTTCTCTTGTATTTATTTTATTTTCCTTGGCAATGTTTGGAGTTTTTAATTTCGAGCTTCCTAATAAATTTCAAAATTTTATCCATAAAAAAACCCAGCAAGGTAAAGGTATAATAAGTATCGCTGCAATGGGATTTTTATCAGCTTTAATTGTAGGACCTTGCGTAGCTGCTCCTTTAGCTGGAGCTTTGCTTTATATAGCAAATTCTGGAGATATTATACTTGGAGGCTTAGCACTATTTATTATGAGTTTTGGAATGGGAACTCCTTTATTGTTTATAGGTTTAGGAATTGGTTTTATTAAACCTGGAGAGTGGATGCAAAAAATTAAAATTCTTTTTGGTTTTATAATGCTTGCTATGGCTATTTGGATTTTAGAAAGAATTTTAGATTTTAGATTTATTTTAATAGGGTATGGAATATTAGGTGTTTTTTTCTGTGTTTTTATGGGTATTTTTGACAAAGCAAAAAATTTTTTAAATTCTTTTAAAAAATCTTTACTTATTTTAATTTTCAGCTTAAGTATCGCATCATTTTTAGCTGGTATTTTTAATATTAAAGAACCCTTAAATTTTTATTCTAACAAAACACAAGAATACAACTCTTTAAATTTTACTTATATTTCAAATTTAGACGAGCTCTTAAATATTATTAAAAATAGCCCCAAAAAAATTATGCTAGATTTTACTGCTACTTGGTGTGAAAATTGCAAACTTTTAGATAATATTACTTTTAAAGATCCCAAGGTAATTAAAGAATTAAGCGAATATACTCTTATAAAAATTGATGTAAGCGAAAACAACAAAGAACAGATTAAAATAATGAAACATTTCAATGTCTTTGGCCCACCAGTTTTAATTTTTTTTGATAATAATCAAGAAAAATTGAAAATTATAGGATTTATCAAACCGCAAGATTTATTAGAAAAATTACTCTTGCGTTAAATTCTCATCTCTAGGAAAACCAACTTTATATGCATTAACACAATCTAAACTAATTATTGCATTATGACGACACTCTAAAGCTCTCTTTCTAGCCTCTTCTGGATGAGCTTTATAATACTCTTCGCTTTTATGCTCACATCCTGCTAAAATATATATAAGCACTACAAATAAAAATTTTATTTTCATAATTAATTCAACCTTTTTATTTATTTTCTTGTTCATTCTCATTATAAGAAAATATAGGTAACGACCATTTATATTTAATAGCTAAAAGTCTTATAGTCACACCAAATAAAAGCGATACAAGAGTGCATATTAAATCGCTAAATTCAAACCATATATTTAATGTAAAATAAACTGTTGCAGTAATAATAGCAATTCCTGCATAAATTTCTTTTTGAAAAACAAGTGGAATTCTCATACATAGAATATCTCTTAAAATTCCGCCAAAAACACCCGTTATTACCGCTGCAGATACTGCTATAATATAACCATAATTTAGTTCAATTGCAATTTGTGCACCAAGTATGCTAAAAACAACAAGCCCTATGGCATCAAGAGTTAAAAACAAACCTTCAAGTTTTGTAACAATACGTGGAATTCTTGTAGCAAATAAAGCAAAAAAACAAACTAAAATAATATATTCTGGATGCTTTACCCAAGTAAGCGGATAATGTCCTAATAATATATCTCTAATACTTCCTCCACCAATTGCAGTAACCAAAGCAATAAATATAACACCAAATAAATCCATTTTATATCTTCCAGCAGCCAAAGCACCTGTCATTCCTTCAGCAGATATTCCAATAATATATAAAATAGTAAGAAGCATTGATTTTAACCTAAAACATTTTACAATCAATCTTATAGTTTTTTATTTTTTTATCTTTGACATTTTGATTTGGTACTTGATAGCACTCTTTATAATTATCCGCCTTTAAAATTTTAATATAATGGCTTGGAATGGCAATATCATTTTTAATAAATTTTGGATTATCTTGATAAATTACCAAATTTAAAACTTCGATACTCCCATTTTTTAAAGCAAGTTGCCTTTCCCTTTTTTCTATTTTATTCCAAATTTTATTATTAATTTGTTCATTTTGTGGAGTAATATTACTCATTAAAAAAACAGATTTTTGCGCAGCCACACTAAAACGAAAAGAAGCATTTGGGGCAGTATGACCTCTTGTATAACCGCTTTTTTTATAATCTTGCCAATAAGTTCTATATTTTTTCGGTATATTTGTATCTTCTTCAAAACGTGGTCTATTTTTTAACTGATCGATTTTTAAATTTTTAGCTTCTACTTTATAAGCTACTACTTTTGTTCCTTTATAACCATAATCATAGCAATTTAAATAATAAAATTTATCCAAAACCAAAGAACATTCTTCATTTTTAAAATATTTTTTAAATTCTTCACTAGGTGTATAATGATCATTGGCAAAAACTAGGCCAAAAACAAAAAACAAAATAATAATACTTTTTTTCATAATGGTAAAATCTTTTTGATATTTTTATAAAATTTTATTCGTAAAGATAGATTATACTTTAGTTATTCTTAATAATTATTGTATTTTTGTAACATTAATTTTAATTTACATTAAACTTTATTTAGTTTTTATAATATTTTCAAGCAAAGATTTTTAAAATTAAAAATAAAATAATTTTTAGGAGTTTATATGAGTTTAAATTTTGACTTCTATGCAACATTAGTTGTCATAGTTTTAGTTTTATTACTTGGTTTTTTTATAACAGACAAAATTAAATTTTTAAAAGATTACAATATTCCAGAACCAGTAGTTGGGGGTGCTATTGCATCTATTATTATACTTCTTATTTATTCTTTTGGAAATATAAGTATCAAATTTGATAACTCATTTAAAGATCCTTTGATGCTTGCTTTTTTTGCCAGCATAGGTTTATTGGCAGATTTTTCCTCTCTTAAAAAAGGTGGGAAAAAATTAATTATTTTCCTATTTGTTATATCTGGATTATTAATAACTCAAAACATTATAGGAATTGGTGTTGCTAGCGTTATGGGGCAAAATCCTCTTATCGGAATGCTTGGAGGTTCTATTACTATGAGTGGTGGTCACGGAACAGGTGCTGCTTGGGCAAATGAATTTATAAAAGCTCCCTATTTTTTTACACCAGCAACTGAAGTTGCCATTGCAAGTGCTACATTTGGATTAATAGCTGGTGGTATTATAGGTGGTCCTGTTGCAAGATTTTTAATCAATAAATATAATTTAAAAACAAAACAAGAAGATAATTTATCACACGAAGCTATTTTAAACTTTAAGGAACCTCAAAAAGAAAAACTTATCACTCCAACTTCATTTATAAAATCTCTTGCTTTAATAGGCCTTTGTTTATTAATAGGAAGTTATTTATCTTCTTGGATTAAATCAAGCACAGGTTTTACATTGCCAACTTTTGTATATTGTCTTTTTGTAGGGGTTGTTTTAAGAAATGTTCTTTCTATTTCAAAAGTTCATCAAGTATTTGATAGAGAAGTTTCCGTTCTTGGAAATGTTAGTTTATCGCTTTTTTTAACCTTTGCTTTAATGACAGTTAATCTTTGGGAACTTGTTTCCCTTGCTTTACCAATCTTAGTAATCTTAATTTTTCAAGTTATTACTATGATTCTTTATTCTATATTTATTACCTTTAAATTTTGTGGAAAAGATTATGATGCAGCAGTTTTAGCAGCAGGACATTGTGGATTTGGTCTAGGAGCAACTCCAACTGCTATGGTAAATATGCAGGCAGTTACTAATCATTATGGACCAAGTCATATGGCATTTATCATTGTACCACTTTGCGGTGCATTTTTTATTGATATAATTAATGCTTTAATTATAAATGCTTTTTTATACTTGCCATTCTTTGCCCATTAAATTAGTTTATCTTGACTTTTGCACAAATGAGCTAAAAAACACTCTTTACAAAGAGGTTTTTTAGCCTTACAGGTATATCTTCCAAAAAGAACCATTGCTTGATGAAGATAATTTAGATTATCTTTAAAAATTTTTGTTAAATCTTTTTCAGTTTCTTCTGGAGTTTTTGCTTTACTAAGTTCTAAGCGATGTGATACTCTAAATACGTGAGTATCTACGGCCATAAAATTTGCTCCACACCACTCGATTAAAACCACATGAGCAGTTTTTTGTCCAACTCCAGCTAAAGATTTTAAATCTTTTTCATTTAAAGGAATCTCTCCATTAAAATTTTCACATACAGCTTTTGCCATTTTAATTAAATTCTCTGCCTTATTATTAAAAAAAGAACAAGTTTGAATGAAACTTTTAACACTTGATAATTTAGCATTTGATAAAGATTTTATATCAGGATAAGCTTCAAAAAATGCAGGAGTAATTAAATTAACTCTTTTATCAGTACATTGGGCTGAGAGCATGACGCAAACCAAAAGTTCATAGAGATTTTTAAATTTAAGTTCTGTTACAGGTTTATCAAATTTTTTTAAAAAAAGTTCTTTAATTTTTAAATTTCTTTTCATTTTTTTATTTTAGTTAATTAGCTTTAAACTAAGTTTAGATATAATTAATTTACAAATAATTTAAAAAAGGAAAACAAAACAATGAAAAAAATTTCTTTAATTGCGGCATCATTAATTGCTGGAATAAGTTTTAATTTAAATGCAGCCACTGTAGCTGTGCTAAATGGTAAAAATATTAGTGATACTGAAATAAATGAGTTTTTCGCACCGATGTTAAGAGGTCAAAATTTTTCAAATCTTCCACAAGAACAAAAAAAGGCTTTGGTTCAACAATATATTGCACAAGAACTTGTTTTAGAAGATGCTAAAAAACAAAATTTAGAAAAAGATCCTCTTTATGCAAAAGAGCTTGAAAAAGCCAAAGAAGGTATTTTATTAGCTGTTTATCAAGAAAAAATTCTTAGCTCTATTAAAGTTGATGAATCAAAAGTAAAAGCATTTTATGAGCAAAATAAAGATAAATACGTTCAACAAGCAAGAGTGCAAGCAAGACATATATTAGTTTCTAGTGAAAAAGAAGCTGTAAATATCATTAATGAACTTAAAAATTTAAAAGGCGAAGCATTGCTTAAAAAATTTAGTTCTATTGCAAAAGAAAAATCAATAGACACAGGATCGGCTTCTCAAGGTGGAGAACTTGGATGGTTTGATCAATCAACAATGGTAAAACCTTTTACAGATGCTGCTTTTTCTCTTAAAAATGGAGAAATAACAAAAACCCCTATAAAAACTAATTTTGGTTACCATATCATCCTAAAAGAAAATTCACAACCAAAAAAACAAATAGCATTTAACGAGGTAAAACAAGGAATTGAAAACGGACTCAAATTTGAAGAATTTAAAAAAATAATGGCACAAAAAACTCAAGAACTTGTTAATAAAGCAAAAGTGGAATATAAATAATGGGAATTTTAGATATAGTAAAACCTGGAGTTATGACTGGAGATGAGCTTAATAAAATTTATGATTATGCTAAAGCTGAAAAATTTGCTATTCCAGCTGTCAATGTCGTAGGAACTAATTCTATTAACGCTGTTTTAGAAACAGCAAAAAAAGTAAATTCTCCAGTTATTATTCAATTTTCAAATGGAGGGGCAAAATTTTACGCGGGAAAAAATTGCCCCAACGCAGAAGTCCTAGGAGCAATTAGTGGCGCAAAACATGTTCATTTGCTCGCAAAAGCCTATAATGTTCCTGTAATATTACATACTGATCACGCTGCTAAAAAACTTTTACCTTGGATAGATGAACTCATTAAAGCAAATATAGACTTTAAACAACAGCATTCTCAAGCACTATTTAGTTCACACATGCTAGACTTAAGCGAAGAAAGTTTAGAAGAAAATTTAGATATTTGTAGCTCTTATCTTAAGCAATTGAGCACTTTGGGTATTTCTTTAGAAATCGAATTAGGTTGTACAGGGGGAGAAGAAGATGGTGTCGATAATACAAATATTGACAATGCTAAGCTCTACACTCAACCAGAAGATGTGGCACTTGCTTATGAAACACTGAGTAAAATTAGCGATAATTTTACTATAGCTGCAAGTTTTGGTAACGTTCATGGAGTTTATAAACCAGGAAATGTTACATTACAACCTGAAATATTAAAAAATTCCCAAGAATATGTAAAAAATAAATTTAAACTTTCACATTCTAAACCTATCAATTTCGTTTTTCACGGAGGAAGTGGAAGTGAATTAAAAGACATACAAGATGCTATTAGCTATGGTGTAATAAAAATGAATATTGATACAGATACACAATGGGCATTTTGGGATGGTGTTCGTATATATGAAAATAAAAATAAAGCTTATTTGCAAGGACAAATTGGAAATCCCGAAGGAGATGATAAACCAAATAAAAAATACTATGATCCTCGTGTTTGGTTAAGATCTGGAGAGGAAAGCATGATCAAACGTTTAGAAATTGCATTTGAAAATTTAAATTGTATTAATAGAAATTAAACCAACCTTATCGTTGGTTTAATTGTGAGTATTTTTTAATTTTTACAATTAAATCAATCTAAAAAGGTCCAATATGGAGATAAAATCAGAAGAAATTTCAGAACTTATTTTGCCAGAGATTAAAGAAAAAAAAGGATATCTAGTTTATCTAAAAATTGTTTTAATTCCTGCTATCTTATATGTTTTGATTTTGCTTGGATATTTTGAAAAAATTAATTTTAAAGTTGAAATTCATACTGTTATTATGACAGGAATTATTTTTACAACTGCTTTAATTTTTGCAAGGCATAATGCTGAATATGCTTATAGTATTTTTGAACAACAAAAAAATGAATTTAAACAAGCTTTAAAACGCTATATTATGAAACATTTTTTAACCATAGGAAAAGATACAAAATCAAATGCAAATTTTAATGATTTTGCTTATAATTATATTAAAGGCGCAAGAAATGAAAATTTTGCCTCTATAGGTTCTGCAATTTTTCCTATGATGGGGATTTTAGGAACTTTTATAAGTATTGCTTTATCTATGCCAAATTTTAATTCCAATGATACAGCTTCATTAGAACACGAAATAGCCCTACTCTTAAATGGAGTTGGGACGGCTTTCTATGTTTCTATTTATGGAATTTTTTTAGCATTATGGTGGATATTTTTTGAAAAATACGGAACAAGTAAAATTCAAAAATTATTAAATCGTCAAAAAAATTCTACAAATGATTTCTTTTGGACAAAAGAAGAAATTGATCAAAGATATCTACGTGAAAGTTTAGAACATTTTGATAAAATCGGAGCTATTTTTAAACAAGTAAGCAATAATGATTTTTTCAAAGAATTAGATCATGCAATTGATAGAAAATTTAGTATTTTTCAAGATATGTTAAATGTAGAAGAAAAAGCCATAAGACTTAGTAGTGAACACATTAAACAAACAATGAGTGAATTAAGTAGAGCGCAAAGAGATCAAAGGGATCTTGGTAGACTTTATTCTGAAATGCTTAATGCAGTTGGAATTTTAAATCAAAATTTAAAAGAAATTAGCACAAGAATGTCAGAACACTATAATCGTTTATTAGATATCAGCTCTGAAAAAATCACTCATTTTGATAAAACTTTAAGTAGTTTTGATGAAAAAATTCAAAATTTTCAAAAGGGATTTGAACTTTATGAAAAATCTATGCTCGAAAATCAAGAAAAAATCTTTAATGGTTTTCAAACAAGTCTTTTTGAAGGTATGCAAAAATTTAAAGAAATTTATGAAGAAGAAAAAAATATCGATGAACAAATTGAAATAATGAATACCTTAAAAAAAGAAATCGAAGAGCTTGATAAAGAAACAAATGAAGTAATTACAAAACTTGAAAATAACAATTTACTTTTAAATGGCAATGCGACGCAAGAAAACAAAGAAGAAAACAAAGAAGAAAACAAAGAAGAAAACAAAGAAGAAAACAAAGAAGAAAACAAAGAAGAAAACAAAGAAGAAAACAAATAAAGAAAAAATATGGATAATCAAAACAAAGAAGAAAATAATTTTTGGATAGCCTATGCTGATTTAATGGCTGGTTTGCTTTTTGTTTTTATTCTTTTAATTGGTGCTATTGTAGTAAAATACGTTTTAACCCAAAGCGACTTACAAGAAATTAAAAAGAATTTAAACAAACAAGAGCAACATCTTAAAAGAAGCGAAGAAGAATTAAAAAATAAAGAAGATATCGTTTTTAAATTAAGCAAAGAGTTAAGTAAAACTTCCGATGCAATAAATCTCATCAATCAACAAAAAGCAGAACTTGAGGCAAATATAACAAATTATCAACAATTAAGCAAAGAGTTAAATTCTACCTTAGATAGTAAAGATAAACAAATTCTAATATTATTAGGCCAACTTGAAAAAAAAGATGAAGAATTTCAAAATTTAAAACAAGACTTTGAAGAAGCTAAAATAAAAGTTCAAAATTTAAATTTTATAAAAGAAAATTTAAGCAAACAACTTCAATCAAAACTCGATTCTAATATCACTATAAATGAAAAAACTGGAGCAATTATATTGCCAGCAGAAATTTTATTTGATAGAGACTCTTATATATTAAAAAATGAAGTAAAATCAAATCTTAAAAAAATACTTAATGAATATTTTAATGCAATATTAAATGATCCCTCTATTTTAAATAATATAGAAAATATCATTATAGAAGGACATTCAGATAGCGATGGATCTTATATTTATAATTTAGATTTATCTCAAAAAAGAGCCTATGAAGTAATGAGTTTTATCTATACTTTTAATAAAGACCCAAGATTGCAAAAACTTTTGATGGCAAGTGGAAGATCGTTTTCTGATCCTATAATTAAAAATGGCATAGAAGATAAAGAACTGAGCCGTAGGATAGAAATTAAATTTAGCATTAAAAATGATAATGCTCTTAAAGAAGTTGAAAAGTTCTTTGAATATAAATAGTCCTATAGAAAAAATTTCTTTTTGTAATTTTAATTTTTATATAAAACGCGATGATTTATTAGGGGAAATTAACGGCAATAAAGCAAGAAAACTTTATCATTATCTTTTAAAAAAATATCCTAAAAATCAACGTTTTATTAGTTTTGGAAGCTCCCAAAGCAATGCTTTGCTTGCCCTTAGTATATTTTGCAGACAAAATAACTATCAACTTTTTTTTGTTTGTGAAAAACTCTCTTCTTTTTTGGAGCAAAATCCTCACGGAAATTATGCTTTAGCCTTAAAAAATAAGGCTACAATTATACAAAATATAGATTTTTCCCATCGTAGAGAAAAAGCTCTCTCCTTAAAACAAGAAAAAGATATTTTTATCGAAGAAGGAGTTGCAAATAAAGAAGTAGAAGCTGGTTTTATACATCTTGCAAAAGAAATTGATCAACAAAGCAGAAGTTTAAATTTAGATTTTGATATATTTTTACCTTCTGGAACCGGAACATCTGCAGCTTTTTTAGCAAAACATAGCAAATCAAAGGTTTTTACCTGTGCTTGCGTTGGAGATGAAATATATTTGAAAAAACAAATTTTAACCCTTGATCCTTATTATGATTTTTCTAATTTATATATACTAAAACTTCCTAAAAAATATCATTTTGCTAAACCTTATTTAGAATTTTATAAGCTTTATTTAATGCTAAAACAAGAATGCAATATTGAATTTGATTTACTTTATGATATGTTAGGCATAAAAACACTTATGTATTATCAAACTACTTTTAAAAAACCTATCTTATATATACACCAAGGTGGGATTATCGGTAATGAAAGTATGTTAGAAAGATATAAGAGAAAATTTGCACATTTGTAATTTTTTTTAATTTAAATTGATATTTATTTTATATAATTTTAATTAAAAAAATAAAAGTTGCATTATGGGTAAAATTAAAAAGTCTATCAAAAAAGCTGTGGCATTGGGTTATAAAAAAGATCAGCAAAATGCTCCAAAAGTTCTAGCAAGTGGAAAAGGTGAAAGTGCATCTAAAATTATTTCTCTCGCTAAAGAACACGGAGTGCCCATAAAAGAAGATGAAGATTTAATAGAAATTTTAAGCAAACTTGATTTAGGTGATGAAATCCCTCCTAATATGTATAAAGCAGTAGCTGAAGTGTTTGCTTTTATTTATCAAATGGTCAATGAAACACCTGCAGAAAAAAAACATAATTAAATTAATTTACAAATAATAAACAATAAATTCCATCAAAATAAGAAATTAATCTAAAATATTGCATCTTAACTATAAAATAAAATAATAAATATTAAAAATCTAAATTATATACTCAATTTATAAAATTAGCTATATTTTGACCAAATTTAATATTTTGATTTTCTTGAATTTTGAAATTTAAAAATCCTTTTTGAGCTATTATAACAATAGTAGAGCCTAACTCAAAATTTCCTAACTCTTCCCCTTTTGTTATTTTTAAATTATGATATGTTGTAGTAAAATTATCATACTTGTTTGTATTTGTTTGTATATTAAAATCAAAATTAAAACGCATTTTTCCAACGTTTTGCGCTCCAACGAAAATAAGCCAAAAGATAAAATTATTTTCACTTTTACATTTTAAACATACTCTTTCATTTTCACTATAAAGATTTGGAATTCTTTTTAAATATTTTTCATTTACACTATAAAGTTTTCCTCGAGTATAAATAGCACTTAAAATTTCTAAATTACAAGGAGCGTGATAGCGATGATAATCTTTTGGAGAAAGGTAAATATTAACACAATCAAGTCCATTTTCAAGCTCTTTTAATTCAAAATTATCTCTTATAAGAGCGTTAATGCTATAAACTTTCCCTTTAATACTAAAAGACAAAAATTCATCCTTTTTTTGACAAAAAGAATTTGTAATTTGTATGATTTTTCCATCACAAGGCGCTATAAAATCATCTTCTAATTTTCTTGAAATTTCTAGACTTCTTGTAAAAAGTGCATTTAAACTTTCATAATCACGTGCTTGCTTAAATTCGCTCATATCAATTTTAAAATATTTTATATAAGCTTTATTTATTAATATTTGCAATGGTTTGAAAAATTTAATCCTAGTTATAAGTCCAAAAATTCTTGAACTTTGATTAGAAAAACTCATTTCTTTCCTTTTAATTCTAATAATACTATTTCACTTGGAGCAAAAACTCTTAAGCTAGGACCCCAAAATCCAGCTCCACTACTTACATAAAGTTTTGTTTTTTCATTTAAATAATACAAACCATACAAAAACCCTTGATTTAATTTTACAGCAATTCCAAAAGGAAAAATTTGTCCAGCATGAGTGTGCCCACTTAAAATAAGATCAAAATCTCTCACATCATAAAGTAATGCTGTTTTTGGCTGATGGGTTAATAAAATACTTGGCTTATCTTTGCTTAAATCTTTTTTAACCTTATCTAAATCTGGACCATAAACACCTTGTTTTAAGCCCATCAAATCACCTATTCCAGCAATGTTAATGATCCCTAAATCTATATTTTTATTTAATAAAATTTGCATATTTGTATTTTCATTTAAAAGTTGCAAAACCTTATTGACATTATGATAATACTCGTGATTTCCTAAAACATAGAAAGTTCCAAATTTCGATTTAAATTCATTTAATATATTTATATAATTTTTTAAATACATAACATCAGTATCAACCAAATCTCCTACTATTACAACCAAATCAGGTTCTAAGGCATTAGTCTTTATGATAAGTTTTTCTAAAAAATTCTTATGAAGATTTTTTCCTAAATGAATATCAGTAAGCATAGCTATTTTTAAATCTTGTTTTAGATTATCAATATAAATTTGTTCCTTTTTAACATTAGGAATTTTAAGAGCATTATTTATGCTTATATATATTAAAAATCCTCCAAAAATTAATATAAAAATTTCAAAAATAATGCGTAAAAATTTATATGATATAGAATAATTTTTCCCAAAAAAAATGCAGATAAATTTTATAAAATCTAAAAATAAAGTAATAAAAAAGAAACAATAAGTAGGGGCAAATGATAAAGCTAAAATCTCATATATTTCATCACTTAAAAAATCTTCTTTACGAAACAAAAAAAAGAACATTTGCAAAATATAAAGTAATATTAAAAAATATTTTAAGAATTTATGCAAATATTTAAAAAAGGAAATTTTAACTATTAATCTTTTATAAATATATACATTTGCTAAAGCAAAAATAAATAAAATTGCAGAAAAAAAAATAAAAGCTAACATAAATCAAATTATACATAAAATTATATTAAATTTTTATATATTTTTTTTTGATATAATGGAAATTCAACTAAAAAACAATAAAGGCTATTATGATGTATAGATTTGCACCTTCTCCCACAGGAGATATGCATATAGGAAATCTACGTGCTGCAATTTTTAATTATATTTGCTCAAAACAAGATAAAAATGGATTTGTTTTGCGCATAGAAGATACAGATAAAATGCGAAATATAGAAGGAAAAGATGAAGAAATTAAAGAACTTTTAAAACTTTTTGGTATTTCTTGGCAACATCTGTATATACAAAGCGAGAATTTAAATTTTCATCAAAAAATGGCTTTAAAATTAGTAAGCGAAAAAAAAGCCTTTGCTTGTTTTTGCACTGAAGAAGAACTTAGCAAAAAAAAAGAATTGGCCAAAAAAAATAATCAAGCTTATCGTTATGATGGTACCTGCGAAAAATTAAAAGATATTGATGTTTTAAACTGCAATAAACCTTTTGTTGTAAGACTTAAAAAACCAAAAAATGATATAAATTTCAAAGATTTAATTAAAGGAGAACTTAATTTTAAACCTGATGATATTGATTCTTTTGTTATTTTAAGAACAGACAAAACCCCAACTTATAATTTTGCTTGTGCAGTTGATGATATGCTCGAAAATATAACTTGTATTATACGAGGCGAAGATCATGTCTCAAACACACCCAAACAAGAACATATACGCAAAAGTTTAAACTATGAAAAAGAAATTATTTATGCACACTTACCTATTATTCTTAATGAAAATGGTGTAAAAATGAGTAAAAGAGAAGCGCATTCTAGTGTAAAATGGCTTTTAGAATATGGTATTTTACCAGATGCAATTATTAATTATTTAATTTTACTTGGTAATAAAACTCCATATGAAATTTTTACCTTAGAAGAAGCATTGGCTTGGTTTGATATTAAAAAAATTTCAAAATCTCCTGCAAGATTTGATTTAAAAAAACTTTTACAAATCAATAGAGAACATATTAAAAAAATGTCAAATGCTAAACTTAACGAGCTTCTAAATTTAAATAAAGATGTAGCAGAATTAGCTAAATTTTACACTCAAGAATCAAGCACTTTGGTAGAGCTTAAAAATAAAATGAAAACTATTTTTTCTATCAAAGATTATGAAGATTTTAAAAAAGAATGTTTAATCATTAAGGAAAATTTAAAAGATTATAATCTACCTCAAGATTATGAAGATTTTAAAAAAGAATTAATGAAAAAAACTAATTTAAAAGGAAAAAATTTTTTTATGCCTTTAAGAATTATTCTTACAGGCAGCATTCATGGTCCAGAACTTAGTGACTTATATACTTATATAAAACCTTTCATTAACGACTTAGCAAGGATATAAAATGATTATAGATTCCCTAATACTTTCTTTAATCCAAATTTTACAAATTATTATCAATATTTATATATGGATAATAATTATCACAGCACTTATAAGCTGGGTAAATCCAGATCCTTATAATCCTATTGTTCAAATTTTATATAAATTAAGTGCTCCCGCTTATAATATAATTAGAAAATTTCCAACACGTATTGGAAATATAGATTTGGCACCTTTAATAATTATTTTAGCTTTACAATTTTTAAATATATTAATCTCAAATTTAGTGAGACAATTTTTATGAAAAAAATATTTTTAATTTTTTTATTGTCTAATTTTTTATTTGGAAATTCTTATGATCTAGAAGAACTAAAACAAAAAGATAATTCTTTAGCTAAAGATTATTATATTTATAGACTTTTAGAAGAAAATAATGTAAGTAAAAATGAAGCACAAAGTCTTAATTCTCATATTTTTCGTTATATAGGAAAAATAAAAACTGAACTTGAAAAGATAGTACCTGTTGCAACTTATATCAACCCTTTATATAAACAATGTTTTACTTACACTAAAAATAATATCCTAGATGCCAATCTAACCTGTCAAAATGTAAGATTAAATTCTGTAGCATTTATAGCTAGTTTAAATAATGAAACAAGAAAAATTTTAGCCTCAAATATGCAACAAGAAAAACCAGAAATTATTAATCTTTTGCTTGCTTTTAATCAAGAAAAACCTGTTGCTTATTTAGATAAAAAAGAAGATGTGGATAATTTTTTTAAACTTTATAATTATTCTATGAAAATTGACTATCCCTTAAGTGAATCTTTTATCAACAAACTCTCTCATTCTCAAAATTTTAAACAATTTATTCAAAATATTGTTATTAAAAAAGATAATCCTCAATTTAGTCTATCATTGCTAAATGTCAAACCAGAAAATGTTCAAGAAATTTCTGCCTTTTTTCTCGGTGTAAATGCATTAATTTATCATAAAAAAGATTTAGCTTTTAATTTTTTTGAGCAAGCTTATAAAAGTTTTAATAAACAAGAAAATAAAGACAATGCTTTATTTTGGATGTATATGATTAAAAAAAATAAGCAAGATTTAATCAATCTAGCAAATAGTCCTTCATTAAATATTTATAATTTATATGCACGAGAACTTACAAATTCAAACTTTCCTAAAATTTTAAGTCCTAAGCCAAAAAAAGAAAAAAACTCCTTTAATATGCAAGATCCTTTTGCTTGGCAAGCTCTTGCAAAAGAAATTGCAAATGCTGATCAAGATAAACTTAAAAACCTTGCTAATCAGTTCAATACACAAGAAACTTTACCTATTTATGCCTATATTTTAGAAAGGCTTTATAAATTTAAAAATCATTATTTTATAACACCCTATTATGAATTTATAAAAGATTATGATACCAAAAGACAGGCTTTAATCTTAGCCATTGCAAGACAAGAGAGTCGCTTTATTCCAACTGCTATTTCAACTTCTTATGCTTTAGGAATTATGCAATTTATGCCATTTTTAGCCAATCATATTGGTAATAAAGAATTAAAAATTGATAATTTTGATCAAGATTTAATGTTTAATCCTAAAACAGCTTATTATTTTGCTAATCATCATTTAGATTATCTTGAAACTCATTTAAATTCACCTCTTTTTATCGCTTATGCCTATAATGGAGGTATAGGATTTACTAAAAGGATGTTAGCAAGAAAGGATCTTTTTAAAAAAGGAGAATTTGAACCATTTTTATCAATGGAGCTTGTTCCTTATCAAGAAAGTAGAATTTATGGAAAAAAAGTTTTGGCTAATTATATTGTGTATCGATATCTTCTGAACGATAATATAAAGATTTCGGATATTTTTGAAAATCTAATTCAAAACAATGATTTAAACAAATCTTGACTTTAAGATTTGTTTCATTTTGATTTGAAGGCAATGAAAATTTAAAATAGTCAGTAAATTCAT
Source organism: Campylobacter sp. 2018MI34 (assembly GCF_016598975.1). Lineage (NCBI taxonomy): Bacteria > Pseudomonadati > Campylobacterota > Epsilonproteobacteria > Campylobacterales > Campylobacteraceae > Campylobacter > Campylobacter sp. 2018MI34. The sequence goes on along the minus strand of NZ_JAENKS010000002.1, from coordinate 104,440 downwards.
TTTGAAATAAATATTTTAAATATTCACTATCTTTTTTTATTCTAACTATAATAGCTTCTTTATCATTAATATAAGCTTTTAAATGGTTTGTATTTAGTAAATTAGGGGTAATTTGTAATGCAAATTCATCTTCTTTTGTTTTCTCGTCTAAAATAGGATTTAAATAGCTTAAGGTAACTACAAAACTTAAATTCTCATCATCAATTTTCTTTTTTTGAGAAAACATTAAAGTTTGCGTTTTTAGATTAACTTCGGTAATTTTATCATTTTTTAAAGAACAAGCATTAAATAAAAAAAGAATAAATATTGAAATAAAAATTTTCATTAATAAGCCTTAAAATTTTTAGTAATTATAACTTTTTGTCTCTATTTTTTGCTTTAAATAAGGTATAATTCTTAAAAAATATCCAAAGAGAAAAAATGACGAAATCTATTATGGCTTTTAGTGGACCTTCAAATTCTGGTAAAACAACATTGATAACAAAGATTGCGCAAAAAATGATACAAAATAATCTTAAAGTATTAATCATAAAGCATGATCCTTCTGATAAAGCCCAATTTGATTTTAACGGAAAAGATAGTTTTCGCTTTTTTCAAAGCGGGGCTGAAGTTATAGTTTTAAGTCCTACTAGAACAACATTTTTCTCGCACCAAGAGCGCAATATTTTAGAAAGCATTAAAATGGTTAAAGATTTTGATATATGTTTGGTTGAAGGCTTAAAAACACTTGATCTTCCAAGAATTAGCGTATTTTGTAAAGAGATTGATGAAAGTTATTTTGCCTTTTCAAATGCTATTGCTTCTTATAAAGAAATAACAAATAAAAATCTTAAATGGCTTTATTTAGATGATATAGAGGGGATCTATACTTATATTTTAAATCACGCAAAAAAACTATAAGGAAAAAATATGCAAGAAATTTTTGATTTTATAAAAAAAGCTGTAATTAAAATTTCAAATGAACTTAAATTTCCAGATACTTCTTATGAAAAAACTCAAAATAACACAGGAGATACTCAACTTAAATTCGATATTTTAAGTGATCAAATTATTACCAATACCTTAAAAGAATGCCCTAATATTAAAGCTTTAATTAGCGAAGAAAAACAAGAAGAATTAATAATCAATGAAAAAGCTAAATATATCATAGCCTATGATCCTTTAGATGGATCTTCTTTAATGGATGTAAATTTTGCTATAGGTTCTATTTTCGCCATTTATGAACAAAAAGCTGATACAAAAAATTTAAAAGCAGCTGTTTATAGTATATATGGAGCTAGACTTGAGCTTGTAATTTGTGAAGATTTACCAAAACTTTATCGCTTAGATCAAAACAATCATTTTACTTTCATACAAGAACTTCATATGCAAGAAAAAGGAAAAATCAACGCAACAGGAGGAAGTCAAAAATTTTGGAGCAATAAGCATAAAAAATTTATACAAGAATTATTTAATGAGGGTTATAGATTAAGATATTCTGGAGCTATGGTAAGTGATATACATCAAATTTTAATGAAAAAAGGTGGATTATTTAGCTATCCTGCTACAGAGGATGCTCCAAATGGAAAATTAAGAGTATTTTTTGAAGTCTTTCCTTTGGCTTTTATTATTGAAAAAGCTGGAGGTCTTACAAGTAATGGAGATAACACTTCTTTATTGGATCTTAAATTTAACGCGATTCATTCTACTACACCTTGTTTTTTTGGATCAAAATACGAAATTCAAAAACTTTTAAATTTTAACAAGGTTAATTAAATATGGAAGAGATAGCTACTCTTGATAGTTTTGAAGAAAATTTAAAACAAAATAAAGAAAAACTAGAAAATTGTCAAAAAACAAAAAATTTTACTTCTTGTTATAACTGCCCTGAAATTTTTACTTGTCAAACACGTAAAAATTATGTTGATGCAGTTTATAATAGTATGTCAAAAGGTAAAAATGAAGGTGGTTTTGACTTTTAGAAATTTAATTAAAGGAAAAATATGCGTTATATAACTACACCAATTTATTATGTAAATGACAAACCTCATCTAGGTCATGCTTATACTACAATTTTAGCTGATACAATGGCAAGATTTTACCGCTTACAAGGATATGAGACAAAATTTTTAACAGGTACAGATGAGCACGGACAAAAAATAGAACAAGCAGCTAAAAATCGTAATAACTCCGCTAAAGAATATGCCGATAAAATAAGCTTAGAATTTAAAAAACTCTGGGATGAATTTGAAATTACTTATGATATATACGCAAGAACTACAGATCAAAAACATATTGATTTTGTTCGCAATGTTTTTTTAAAAATGTATGAAAAAGGAGATATTTACAAAGATGAATATGAAGGGCATTATTGTATTTCTTGCGAAAGCTTCTTCACTCAAACACAGCTAATTAACCATCTTTGTTGTCCTGATTGTGGTAAAGAAACTTCTCTTTTAAAAGAGGAAAGTTATTTTTTTAAACTTTCAAAATATCAAGATAAAATTCTAAAATGGTATAAAGAAGCCGATCCTATACTGCCTAAAAATAAAAAAAATGAACTTATTAATTTTGTTCAAAATGGTTTAAGAGATCTTTCTATTACTAGAACAAGTTTTAATTGGGGAATTAAACTTCCAAAAGAACTAAAAGATGATAAACATATTATTTATGTCTGGCTTGATGCGCTTTTTACTTATGTAAGTTCCTTGCAAAATGAAAATTCAAAATTTTGGCCTGCACATATACATTTAGTAGGAAAAGACATTTTACGCTTTCATGCTATTTACTGGCCTGCCTTTTTAATGAGTGTAGATTTACCTCTGCCTAAATTTATAGCAGCACACGGATGGTGGATACAAGATGGTGAAAAAATGAGCAAGTCTAAAGGCAATATAGTAGATCCTAGAAAAATTGCTAATACCTATGGATTGGAAGCTTTTAGATATTTTCTCCTTAAAGAAGTATCTTTTGGTAATGATGGAGATTTTAATGAACAATCTTTAATCAATCACATCAATGCAGAACTCAGTAATGAATTTGGAAATTTACTTGGGCGTATTATAGGAATGAGTGCAAAATATTCTCAAAATTATATAGAATGCAAAGATGTTTTAAAATATTTTAATGAAGAATACAATCAAGCAAAAAAGCATTTAAAAGAAGCTATTAATTTTTTAGAAATTTTACAAACTAATCATTATTTAGAAGAGCTTTTTAAAGCTTTAAATGTAGCAAATTTAAGTATAAGTAAATATGAACCTTGGAATTTAGTTAAAAATAATGCAAATGAAAAAGCAAATGCTTTAATTTCCCTTTGTGCAAATATCTTAGCGCAAGTTAGCATACTTTTAAATCCAGCATTACCAAAAAGCACAAAAAAAGTTGCCAATGCTTTAAATTTTGAAATATCAAATGAAACTTATCAAAAGCTCATTTTAAATAATGAACTTTTAGATTTTAAAGCTTCTCCTTGTGAAGCTTTATTTCCTAAAATTGAACAAAAAAGTCAAAAAGAAAATGAAATAAAAGAAGAAAGCAAAGCAAAAATTAAAATAGAAGATTTTTCCAAAATTGAAATTAAAATAGCCTTGGTTAAAGACTGTCAAGCAATACAAGGAAGTGATAAACTTTTAAAATTTGAACTTGAACTTGACAATAAAGAAATAAGACAAGTCGTTTCGGGAATTGCCAAGCATTACAATCCAAAAGAATTAATAGGAAAGCAAATTTGTGTTTTGAGTAATCTTAAAAAAGCTAAGATTTTTGGATATGAAAGTGATGGTATGATACTTAGTGCTAAAAGTGGAGATAAACTTGTATTAATCACTCCTGAACAACTGGTAAAAAATGGCTCTTTAATAGGATGAATATTTCAAATCTCAATGAACTTCTAAATACAAAAATTATTAATGAAGGCAAAGTCTTAAGTGTTGAAGGCTTTAGCCTTAGTTTAAATGAAGTAAAATATGCTTATGCTTTTTTTTCAAATGATGAAAATGCGATAGAAGAAGCTATTAAAAAAGGCGCTTTTGTTATTATCTATGAAAAAGAAATTCCTATTCTTGATAAAGAAATTTTCTATTTACAAAGTTCAAATTTAGAAACATCTATTTTTAGACTTTTACGTTTTTTATGTGAAGAAAAAGAATGTGAATTTTTATTATGCAATCCTAATGAAATTCATTTTTCAAAAATATTTCATTTAAAAAATTTACAAGAAAATATCTTTTTAGATTTTAATTCTTTAATCAAAGCTGATAAAAATGAAATTTTTTGTTGTGGTAATGAAAATTATATTTTAAAGCTTTGTGCTAATTTTATAAAACTTCATAAAGCTGATTTTCAATTATTAGAAAGTTCAAGCCCTTTTTATAGCAATTTAATTTGCGAAAATATATATTTTAAAAATTTAAAGCTTCCTTTTATCTATGCACAAACTTTTGCTGATTTTATACTTTTTTTACAGGAAAAAAAACATAATATTCGCTTTAATTTAAATAAACTTGATTTTTTTCAGATTTATTTTATATATCATAATTTTACAATTGCTGAATTTGGAAAAAGTGACAAAGCTCTTATTTTTGTTTTTAATGAAAATGATTTTGAATTTTTTAGAGAAAATTTTAAAAATATTAAAGGTTTTAAATGTGCTTTAAAAAATTCTTTATTTTGTGATTTTTCTTATTCTCATATTTTTGATTTAAAAAATAAAGATTTTAAATATTGTCTTATTTTAGATAAAGATAGAAGGTATATTAAAGATCTTTATTTACAAGATCAAATAGAAGAATCAAATTTATTTAACTGATTTTTCAAGCTCAATTAAAAATTTTTTAATTTCTAAACCACCATTATATCCACCAATCCCATTGCTTGCTACAACTCTATGGCAAGGGATAAACATAGGAATATCATTTTTAGAATTAGCATTACCCACAGCACGAAAAGCTTTAGGATGAGATATTTTCAAAGCTACATCTTTATAAGTAAGTAAAGTTCCATAAGGAATTTGAAGCAAAGCTTTATAAACCTTTTGCTCAAATTCGCTTCCCGTAAATTTTAAAGGTGTTTTAAAATTTTTTAATTTTCCTAAAAAATAAAGATTTAATTCTTCTTTTGCTTGTTCTAATATCTTGCAACTTTTATCTTCAAAATAGTTTTCATAAAAATTAACTTTGGTTAAAAAATTTCCATCACTATGTAGAGATAAGTAACAAAAAGGAGATTTAAAACAAATTTTAAACATTATTTATCCTTAAATAAAGAAAAATATATTATCCTGCTTCACATAATTATTTTAAGTAAAAATTACAAATCAAATGTCGATTTTAAACCTAAATTTTAACACAAAGAAGGACTAAATTGAAATTTTTATTTTTCATTATCTTATCTTTTTCATATATATTGGCTTTTAATTGTAATGATATTTTAAATCAAAAAATTGACTTATCTGATCAAAGTATTGTAGATAAAATTGATAATTGCAAAGAGTCTCTAAAAAATGTAATCTTTACAAAAGATCTTTATAAAATTTCTAATGAAATAAGAGGAAGCAATAGTTCTTGTTCAGGCATATCTTATTTACCTAAACTTACAGAATTTAATCTTTTATTGTTAAAAATTTCACTTGATCCTTTAAACTATCAAAAAGAACTTCAAAAGAAAATAGATCTTGATAAAAAATATCAAGCATTAAATATTTACTTTAAATATTGGGCTTATCAAAGTATAGGAAATTTTAGACTTTATCAATCTTTTTGGCAAAAATATAATGATGGTTTAAAACCTTTAGAAGATTATTATCAAAAAACATTTAATCTAAACAAAGAAATGGTAAATTTTTTAGCAAAACAAGCTCTAAATGAATTTTTAAATTGGGCGGTTGGTGAAACAAGAATTATAAAAGAGATTTCTAAGATATCGCAAATACTTGAAAATAAAAATTGTGATGAAATCTGTTTAAAAGATTTTATTTATGCAAATAACCCTACTAAATCGGAGCTTACTATAGCATTAAGATCTGCATTATTAAATCAAAGAGATATAACAATTATTCAAACTCTTTTAAATTTTGGCGCTGATCTTAATGAGGGATATGAAAGTGCTATTTTCTATGCTTTAGAAAATTATCAAAATACAAAATTTCTAATTGAACAAGGGGCAAATGTAAATCAAGGAAATGCTTTTGGTAAAACTCCTCTTTTTTATGCTATAGAATTCCAAAAAAAAGATATAATTGAACTTTTACTTAATAATAAAGCAGATGTAAATCATAAATATATTAACAATAACGAAAAACTGGCATTAAGCGCTAATATAGAAAGCAATACACCCTATTTTATAACCTTTTGTGCACTTGATCATACTTCTAAAAATGTTTTAATGCACGCTGCAGCATATGCAAATGTAGAAATTTTAAAACTTTTAGTTCAAAAAGGTGCAAAACTTTTTGAGAAAGATGATCTAGGTTTTAATGCTTTAGATTTTGCTCTAGCTGCTAAAAAAGAAGAAAATGCTAAATACTTGCAATCTTTAGGTCTTAAGCCTAATGAAAATTTATTTTATGGGGGCTCTTTAGAATGAAAACAGCTTTAATTACAGGTGCTAGTTCTGGTTTCGGAGAAGCTTGCGTAAAAGCTTTAATTCAAGAAGGTTTTAAAGTTATAGCTATAGCAAGACGCAAAGAAAGACTAGCTCTTTTAAAAGAAGAATTTAAAGACAAACTTTATACCATTGTGCTAGATGTGCGTAATAAAGAGCAAATAAATATAGAACTTAAAAATCTACCTAGAGAATTTAAAAATATTGATGTTTTAATCAATAACGCAGGACTTGCTCTTAATCAAGATAAATTTGATAGTTTAAGTTTAGAAGATATAGATACTATGGTTGATACAAATATTAAAGGTTTTTTATATATTACAAGAGCAATCATTCCTATACTTAGAAAACAAAAAAATGCTTATATTTTTAACATAGGTTCAGTAGCAGCAACAAATCCTTATTTTGGTGGTAATGTATATTGTGGCACAAAAGCTTTTGTAAGACAATTTTCTTTTGCATTGAGAAATGATTTAAGATCAAGCAATATTAAAGTTACCAATATAGCTCCAGGACTTTGTAAAACAGAATTCTCAGAAATTCGTTTTAAAGGGGATAAAAAAAAGGCAGAACAAATTTATGAAAATACCAAATTTATCAGTGCAAATGATATAGCAAAAGTTATTGTTTCTATTATTAATCTTCCAGAACACATTAATATTAATGAAATAGAACTTATGCCAATTACACAAACTTGGAATGGTTTTCATATAGAGAGGTTCTCATGAGAATTGTATTAATTTTTTTAATGCCCCTTGTATTGTTTGGAAATGCTGATGTTAATGCTAATTTATATGGTTTTTTTACCCTCGTTCCACCTATTATAGCAATTGCTTTAGCTTTTATTACAAAGGATGTTATTTTATCTTTGTTTGCTGGAGTTTTAAGCGGGACTTTTCTTTTAAGTTTATCTTCCAATATTTTTTTAAGCCAAAAAATACAATTTTTAAATATTTACAATGCTCTTTTAGAATCATTTACAAAAATGATTTCTTATATTTTACACTCAACTTCAGATCCTTTAAATGCTGGAATTATTTTACAAATTTTATGTATAGGAGGATTAGTAGCCCTTGTTACCAAAATGGGTGGAGCCAAAGCTATAGCTTTAAATTTTGCAAAAAAAGCTAAATCTGCTATAAGTGCTCAAGTAAATACTTGGTTTATAGGTCTTTTAATATTTTTTGATGATTATGCAAACTTATTAATTGTTGGTCCTATTATGCGTCCTTTAGCAGATAAATTTAAAATTTCAAGAGAAAAATTTGCTTTTATTATAGACTCAACTGCTGCTCCAGTTGCTGGGATAGCTATTATTTCTACTTGGATAGGTCTTGAAGTTTCTTTAATTAAAAATGCTTATAAACATATAGGTATAGAAGATATTAGTGCTTTTGGAATTTTTTTAGAAACTATTCCTTATAGATTTTATAATATTTTTATGCTTTTCTTTGTTTTAATGACAGCGCTAATGAAAAGAGAATTTGGACCAATGTATCACGCAGAAATAAGAGCTAGAACTACAGGAGAGGTAGCACCAAAAATAAAATCTCAAGCATTAAATACAGCTGAATTAGAAGATCAATTTTTAGCACCAAAAGAACATATTAATATCAAGGCTTCAAGTGCTATTGTTCCTATTTTTGTTCTAATTTTTCTTTGTATTGTTGGTTTTTATTTTAATGGACTTAGCGTATTAGAAGCAGATGAATTAAAACAAGTTAAAGAAAATCCTTTGTCTTTTTATGCTTTTAGAGCAACCTTTGGAAATGCAGATTCTTCCATAGTTTTATTTCAATCAGCTTTATTTTCTGCTATTGTTGCTATTTTTATGGGAGTTAAAAGAAAAATTTTTGATTTAAAAGAAGCAATAGAAACTTGGATTTATGGTTGGAAAACTATGATTTTTACCATAGTTTTACTTTTACTTGCATGGTCTCTTTCTAGTATAGTTAAAGATCTTGGAACTTCAAAATATATAGTTTCTCTTCTTGTTGGAGAATTACCATCTTTTGTTCTTCCTTCGATTATATTTTTATTTGCTTCTGGAATTTCTTTTGCCATAGGAACTAGCTATGGAACAATGAGTATTTTAATGCCTTTAGCTGTTCCTTTAGCATATGCTATTGCACAACTAAATCAATTTGATCCAAATTCTTTACATCATTATATGGTTATTAATATAAGTTGTGTTTTAACAGGAGCTATTTTTGGAAATCATTGCTCACCTATTTCAGATAATGTTATACTTTCTTCAATGAGTGCTAAATGTGATCATATGGAACACGTTAGAACTCAAATTCCTTATGCTTTATTTATTTGTGCAATCTCTTTAATCACTGGTTACTTGCCTATTTCTTTAGGGCTTAGTGTATGGATTGTCTTACCTTTAAATTTGATACTTATTGTATTTTTACTAAGAATGATTGGAAAAAAAGTTGAATGAAAGATTTTTCTAAATTATGTATTGACAATACCCTAGAAGAAAAAATCAAACAAATTAAAGAACTTTTTAAAGAAAGCTATAAAGAAGAATTTCAAATTTTTCCATCTTCTTTTAAGCATTATAGAACAAGAGTTGAACTTTCCTTTTATCACGAAAATAATGATATATTTTATGCTATGTTTGATGAAAAAACTAAGAAAAAATATATTGTTAATACTCTAGATTTTTGCGATAAAAAAATCTGCGATATTATGCCTTTATTGCTCAATTATATAAAAAAAAATTATTTATTAAAAGAAAAACTTTTTGGAGTAGAATTTCTAGCAAGTAAAAAAGAATTAAGTACCACATTACTTTATCATAAAGATATAAATTTAATAGAAAATGAACTTTCTAGTTTAAGTAAAGAATTACAATTAAATCTTATTGCAAGAAGTAAAAAGAAAAAACTAGTTTTTCAAAAAGAAATTCTTACCCAAAATTTAAATATTTTTGATAAAGAATTTATCTATGAATTCGACAATGATTGTTTTATACAACCAAACACCCTAATAAATGAAAAAATGATAGAATGGGTATTAACAATACTCAAACAAGAAAAAACAAAAGATTTATTAGAACTTTATTGTGGTTATGGAAATTTTACAATAGCTTTAGCTTCTTGTTTTAACAAAGTATTAGCTACAGAACTTTCTAAAAAAAATATACAATTTGCATTAAAAAATTGTACATTAAATCAAATTTCTAATATTGATTTTATAAGACTTTCAAGCGAAGAACTTAGTAAAGCCTTTAAAAAAGAGAGGGAATTTAATCGTTTAAAACATATCAATCTTGATGATTTTAACTTTTCTCACGTTTTAGTTGATCCACCAAGATCTGGACTTGATAAAGAAGTTATAAATTTAATAAAAAATTATGACAGTATTATTTATATTTCTTGCAATCCTTTAAGCTTAAAAGAAAATCTAAATTTTCTTTTAAAAACTCATCAAATTATAAAATTTGCACTTTTTGATCAATTTGTTCATACCAAACATTTAGAATGCGGGGTTTTACTCAAAAAGATATAAAAAAATAATTCATCAATTTTGCTAAAATTACAATCATTATAGCTAAGATAAAAACAATAAGATGTATCATCTTACCCAAAGGATTTGATTTTTTAAATATAAAACGACAAGATAAAGAAAATAACACTAAAACAAAAATAACTAAAGCTAAAAAAATTTTTAAAGCAAAATAACCATTTAGTGGTTTAAAATGAAAACTCGCTAACATTCCTCCACTTAAAAATAATATTAAAACTATAAAAGGCATAATTTTAATCGCTGTATTTGATAAAAGTTTAGAATCAAAATTAGCATAATTCTTTTTTATTTTTCTTATAATAAAAATATCAACAAATAAATACCCTACAAAAAATATAGCACAAATTAAATGGATAAGTAAAATATATACATAATATTCGCTCATATTTTCTCCTTTTTTCTTATATTTTATATAAAAAATAAAATAAAAAAATTAATTTATGTTAATTAATAAAAAATTCTATGCAAATAAAGACCATTAGGAGGAGCTAGAACTCTGCAATGCTCTTTTTTTGCCTCAATTTGTTCTTTAAGCTGCTCCTTGCTTAAACGATTTTCCAAGACAGCTAAAACGCTAGCCACGCTTAAACGAATTTGAGCTCTTAAAAAACCATTAGCTCTAAAAGTAAAAATACTTAATCTCTTATAAGTATAAGCCTTGGTAAAATACATTTTTCTTATTGTATTTTTTATAGAGCTTCCTTCTTTTTGAAATAATTTAAAATTATGCTCTCCATTAAATAAAGCAAGAAGTTCATTTGCTTTATCAATGTCGAAGGAGGGGTAAAAATAAACATAACGCGATAAAAAAGGGTTAAATCGATCGTGATTAAATATATAACGATATTCTCTTGCCTTAACATCAAACCTAACTTCAAAATCTTTTTCTACTTTTTGAATTTGTTTTATATGTATAAAAGGATGAGTGTATTTATTGAGTTGATTTTTAAGGTAATTTAAATCTTTAAAATGATTGCCACACTCCACGCAACCTGTAGCGTTATTGGCATGCACTCCCTTATCTGTTCTTGAAGCCATTAAAAAAGGATTGTAAATTCCAAGATGAGAAAGAGCATTTTCAATACTATCTTGAACACTTTTTTTATGAGGTTGTTTTGCAGATCCTAAAAAAGCCGAACCATCATAAGAAAAAATAATCTTTAATTTCATTAATAACGACTTAAAATCATTTTCTTAAAACATATAAATGAAATAAAAAATACACTTAAAAAGATTAAAATACAAGATAAAATTGGCGGCTGATGAAAAATATTTAAAAGTCCAAAATATACACCAATTACCCCAAACATACCAAAATAAATAAAACCTTTCTCATAGCGATAAGTTACTATACCAAAACTTAAAGCAAAAAGAGTACTTGCCAAAGGAAAAAGAGCGATCGTAGTATATATAACAAATTCCTTTGCTTTTTCTTCATTTGTGGAAATATCACTCCAATATTCATAAAAACTTTTTATTTTAGGATTTAAATTATCTACTTGAGTATTAATTACAAGCTTTTCAAAATCTCCTATAAACATAGTTTGATTATCTTCAAAATTATACATTTTACCAGAGCTTAATTCAAAAGAAAGACCATTTTCTTTTGATAATACTTTGGCTTCTTTAGCAATGATAAATTGCTCTTTATCGGTTTTTAGTTTTTTAGGATGATATAAAATAATATTTTTATATCCATTTGCTTCTTCTTTTTCAATAAAAATCATCCAATCTAAAAATTTCTGACCAAATTCTCCTGTTTTATAGTTAAATTTAACTTGAGTTTTTTTGTAGTTAATAAAATTATCTTGAAGCTCAAAGACAATAGGAAGTACAATCAAAGCCACAACAAGCATTAAAGCACTTACACAACTTGCAATCTGTAGAAAAAATTTAGCTAAATTTAAAGGCGAAAAACCTAATGTAAAAAATACTATACTTTCATTTTCTTTAGAAAGTCTATAAAAAGCCAAAGTTAAAGCTATAAAAAAAGCTATAGGTAAAGTAAAAATCAAAATTCTTGGCAGCATAAAGCCATAAAGTCTTAAAAGATCTAAAAAACTAATCTCTATACTTGAAGTAAATTTAGCAAGTTGTATAAAAAATACCATAGAAACAATACTAAATAAAGTAAAAAAAATTGATAAATTTGTACTTAAAAATTGATTTAAAATATATTTATAACAAAGTTTCATAATTTACCTTAAAAATCCAAACTAAAATAAAAGATATACTCAAAAAAGGTATCATAGCAAGTTCTTTCTCTTTTCTTACTTTAATCATAAAAAAAGGTAAAGTTAAAACACAAGCAATAAATAAAGTGATAAATCCATCCTTAAAACCTAAAATTCCTCCTATACAAGCAATTATAATAATATCTGCATCTCCTAGATTATCAAGTATTTTGTTTTCTCTTTTTAAATTAGTTAAAAAAAGAATAAAACTTTTAAATAAAAATAAAATTCCAGAAAAACTTATAGCATAAAATAAAAATCCTTCTTTTAAACTTTCAAAAACAAAGATATAAAAAATTTCTTCTATTTTAAAAGTATAAAAACCAGCAAGAAAAAAAGCACTCCAAAGTAAAATTTCTGGAACAGCCTTTAATTTTATATCGATTAAAGAAAGTAAAAATAAATTGAAAATAAAAAAAGAAAAAACAATAAAATCATATAAATTTACATTGTAAAAATAAGCAATACAAATTAAAAAAATACCGATTATTTCACTTAAAAATATCTCAAAAGGAATTTTATTTTTACAATATTTACATTTTGCTTTTAAAAAAAGATAAGAAAAAATAGGAACTAATTCTAAAATTCCTAATTTCTTTTTACAATTAAAACAAAAAGATCTAGGAGAAAAAATCTTTTGCTTATAAATAATGCGATCAGCTAAAGCTTTACAAAAAGAACCTAAACTTGCTCCTAAAATCAGCAAAAAAACTATCATAAACCAAAAGTTCTTTCGCGATTTTTATAATCTTTTATAATCTTTTTAAACTCTCTTTTAGTAAGACTTGGAAATAAAGTTTCACTAAAATATATTTCAGCATAAGCACATTGCCATAATAAAAAGTTAGAAAGTCTTTTAGCATTGCCCACTCTAAGAAGCAAATCTACATCTAAAGGCAAATCTAAATTCTTACTTAAATTTTCCTCATTAAGCTCTAAACCTTTTTCTAATACCCGTTTTGCAGCTCTAATAATTTCATTTTTAGATCCATAAGAAATAGCTAAATTGATATAGAGTAAATTACAATGCTTTGTTCTTTCTTCAACCAAAGCTATTTTTTCTCTTAAATTTTTATCAAGTCTTGATAAATCACCAATTGCTTTTAAACAAACATTATTTTTTTCAAATTTTTCTAAAGCCTCATCTAAACAGCGATCTAAAAGTTTAAAAATAAATTCAACCTCATCTTTTGGGCGTCCCCAATTTTCAGTACTAAAGGCAAAAAGACTTAAATTTGAAATTCCTTCCTCAACGCAAACTTCCATAATTTTTTGCATTGTTTTAACACCTTGAGAATAGCCTAATTTTGCTAAAACTCCTTTAGCTTTAGCCCAACGTCTATTACCATCCATTACAATGGCAAGGTGTTTTAATTTATTCATTTTCATCCTTTAAAATCAAATAATTTTTTAAATATAAACAAAGGTTTTATATTTACATCCTGTAAAACCTGTAATTTTAAATGCTCACTTAAAAATTTTTGCACTTTTAAAAAAGGTGTTTTAATTAAAATTTCATCTTCTTTAATAAGAATTCTTAAAGGTCCAAAAACACTAAAAAAAAGATAAATTTCTAAAAATTTATCTTTTTTCATTTGCAAAAGAGCGGCTTTATTTTCAAAAACAAAAGGAATATGATATATATTTTCAAAACTTGCAAAAAGCATTTCTTTTAAAATATGATATTTTTCTCTATCTTTACATTCTATAAAATTTTGCAAAATAAATTTTTTAAAATCTATTTCTTCTTCTAAAAGACTTGTTATTAAAGATAAACCTTCCTCAAAAAAAGCTATATTAGGTTTTTTATAAAGGTTTTTAAATTCAATTATTCCACCATTATCATTATAAAGCTCTACTAAATATTGCACTCCAACTTCAAGTTCAATCATACTCTTAGTCTGAACTTTTTTATTGTTAATAAGCAAGGTATAATGCCCATAACCTGATTTAGCAAGAACTTCAATTTGTATAGGTAATATTGGATTAATAATACTCATAACTCTTTACATTTATAAGCAAGTTTATAGGCTAAACTTTTTTTATCTTGCATAGAAAATAATACCTCATCTTTTGCACTAATACACAATAATTCATTTAAATTAGATCCAAAAGAATTTTTTTCTTTTAAAATATTTAAACATATCATATCAAGCTTTTTATCTTTTAATGAATTTTTAGCATTTTTTATAGCATCTTTTTCATCAAGTTCTAATTTAAATCCTATTTTTTTACCTTTAAAATCTAAATTTTTAAGCAAATCTTCATTAGGTAAAAGTTTAAGTTCTAAACCTTTTAAATAATCATTTTTTTTAATCTTTCCTTTATGCACTATGGGGACAAAATCACTAACAGCAGCACTCATTATCAAAAAATCTTCATTTTTATTTTTTATTAAAAGTTCTTTTAAATCTTTCGAACTTTCAAATTTAAAAAGTTTATAAGGAGTTTTAAAGTCTATACTACTTAAAAAAATAACCTTAGCACCTAAAAAATAAAAAGCATCTGCTATGGCTTTAGCCATAAGTCCGCTTGAAAAATTGCTAATACATCTTACCTCATCAATTTTTTCTCTTGTGCCTCCACCAGTTACAACAACGCTTTTATTTATAAAGAATTTTTCTTTTAAAAGCTCTCTTTTAGTAATATTAAAAATATCTAAAACTTCTGCTAATGCACCTATACCCTCATCATTACAAGCAAGTCTTTTGCAAATAGGATCTATTATCAAAACACCTTGCTCTTTTAAAAGCTTTAAAGAATTTTGCACACTAAAATGTAAATACATATTTGTATTTGCTGCTGGGGCGATAATCAAAGGAAGTTTAGCTGCAATTAAAGTTTGTATAAATAAATTATCACAAATTCCTAAAGCAAGTTTATTGATAGAATTAACACTTGCAGGTGCAAAAAGTATAAGATCACAATCTTTACTGAAAGCTATATGATTATTTGAATTTTTCCAAGTTTCATTCTCTTCACACAAAACCTCATCACAAAGAGCTTTAAAACTCATTTTAGAAGCAAACTTTAAAACCCCATTGCTTAATAAAACTTTAACTTTAAAGCCTTCCTTTTTAAATAAAGATATCAACTCGTAAGCTTTATAAAAAGCTATGCTTCCACTAATTGCTAAAAGTAAAGTTTTCATTGAAATTTTTTATAAAAATAATCTTTAACTATTTTACTAGTAGCTCTATTAATAAATAAAGATCCTTTTTCCACTTTCCTATCAACACAACTTCCAGCCGCTATAATCACATCATCTTCTATCTTAACAGGGGCTATAAGTTCTGAATTTGAACCAATAAAAACATTTTTGCCTATAATGCTTTTATGTTTTTTAATACCATCATAATTACAAGTAATAACACCACAACCTATATTAGTACCTTCATCGATCTCACAATCCCCAAGATAGCTTAAATGCCCTGCTTTAATTTTATTTAATTTTGCATTTTTGCATTCTACAAAATTTCCAATATGTGAATTTTTAATTATATTTTTAGACCTAAGATGAGCCAAAGGTCCTATATCGCTATTAAATACTTCACTATCTTCAATCACACAAGAACTCTTAATAATAGAATTTACAATAAGACTTTTTCCTTCAATACGAACATTTTCATAAATTTCGCATTCGCCCTCAAAACGAACTTCACAATCAATATAAATCGTATGAGGCAAATGAAAAATTACTCCTTGCTTCATCCAATACTTCTTAAGCTCATCTTGCATTAATTCTTCAGCCTTACTCAACTCAAATTTATCATTAACACCCATAAATTCAAATTCATCAACAAAAATAGGAGATATTAAAATACCCTTTTCTCTAGCAAGCTTAATCGCATCGGTTAAATAATATTCCTTAGCTTCATTTTTATTATCAATTAAAGGCAAAACTTGCATTAAAAGTTCTGAATCTATAGCATAAACTCCTGCATTACAAAGAGAAATATTTTTTTCTTCCTCATTTGCATCTTTAAATTCAACAATTTTTTCTAAAGAATTCTCTTTTAAGATTACTCTTCCATAATTTTTAGGATCTTTAGCATTAAAAATTGCAACATTAAAACTATAACTTGTATCAAGAAGCTTTTTTAAACTTTGCTCTTTAATTAAAGGCATATCTCCACATAAAATTAGTGTTTGTTTTGCTTTTGGAGTATAATTTTTTAAAGCTCCTGCCGTTCCAGGAAAATGGTTTAAATCTTGTTCTAAAATTTGCGTTTTTGAAAAATGCTCTAAAATTTCTTTTTCAATTAATTCTTTTTCGTGAGATAAAACTACACTTACATCATCGCTTATCTTAAAAGCTTTCTCAAGTATATGTAAAATCATACTTTTTCCACATATCTTTTGCAAAACTTTTGGCTTGTTGGATTTCATTCTTGTTCCAAGTCCAGCAGCTAAAATTAAAATAGAACTTTGCATTTAAAACCTTATTTGAAATTTTATAAAGTATTTTACCAGCTTAAAGTTAAGCAAAGTTTATCAAAGACCAAAGTTAAACTTGTTTTAAATCATCTAAAGATAAAATTAAAATTATAAATAAACCAAAAAAAGAAATTCCAAAGGTTAAAAAATTTGAAGCAAATTCTTGTATTATTTTTATTTTCTTTAAGTCTTTTTGCTGCTCCAGAAGCAACAATTCCTACCGTAAATTTAAGCTTAAGCGCTCCTGATACCCCAAATCAGCTTGTAACAACTTTAAATATTATCATTGTTTTAACTATACTTGCTTTAGCTCCAAGTATTATCTTTGTTATGACTTCTTTTTTACGTTTGATTGTTGTTTTTTCTTTTTTAAGGCAAGCTATGGGAACGCAAAGTATGCCACCTAATACTATTTTAATAACTCTTGCTCTTATTTTAACTTTTTTCATTATGGAACCTGTGGCTACAAAATCATATAACGAAGCAGTTAAACCTTATCTAGAAGAGAAAATAGGCTATGAAGAAGCTTTTACTAAAGGAGTTAAACCTTTTAAAGAATTTATGCTAAAAAATACAAGAGAAAAAGATCTTGCTTTATTTTATAGAATTCGTAATTTACCCAACCCTAAAACCATAGATGATGTTCCTTTAAGTGTTCTTGTGCCAGCTTTTATGATTTCAGAATTAAAAACAGCTTTTGAAATAGGCTTTTTAATCTATCTTCCTTTTTTAGTTATAGATATGGTTGTAAGCTCTGTATTAATGGCAATGGGTATGATGATGCTTCCACCTGTTATGATATCCTTACCTTTTAAGTTGCTTATCTTTGTTTTAGTAGATGGATGGAATTTATTAGTACAAAGATTAGTAGAAAGTTTTGTAACTTAAATTTAATTAATATTAAAATAATTTTTTTTGATTTTTAAAAATAATCTATAAAATATATCTAAAAAATATTTTTTTATTAAAAAATATGCCTTTTTACTTTGTTTAATCATTACATTAGGTCATTATAATTTATTGTATTTATGCAAAAGCCTAAATTTAACTTTTTTGTTTTAAGTGCATAATCTAATAATTTTAAAAAATACAATTATAGTAAATTGGATACATTAAAAAGCTTGAAAATGATATTTATTTGATAGATTTAGATTAAAAAATTATTATAAATGGTGTCCACGGCGAGATTCGAACTCACGGCCTCAAAATTAGGAATTTTGTGCTCTATCCAGCTGAGCTACGAGGACATTTAGAATTTACCAAAAGGTAAATTCTAATTTTAAAGATAATTATCCATTTCTTTTTTTGATAATTTCTTCAGAAACATTCTTAGGAACTTCATTATAATGATCAAATTCCATAGAATAAGTCGCACGTCCTTGAGTTTGACTTCTAAGATCAGTAGAATAACCAAACATTTCAGCTAAAGGACAAAATGCTGTAATGATTTTATTTCCACCTCTTTCGTCCATAGAATTCACTTGACCACGGCGCTTATTAAGATCTCCAATTACATCTCCCATATACTCTTCAGGAGTTTCAACTTCAACTTTCATCATAGGCTCAAGGATCACAGCTCCTGCTTTTCTTGCACCTTCTTTAAATCCCATAGAAGCAGCAAGTTTAAATGCCATTTCAGAAGAATCTACTTCGTGATAACTTCCATCATAAACAGTTACTTTAACATCTTCAACAGGATAGCCAGCTAAAACACCATTTTGTAAAGCTTCTTGGATACCTTTATCTACAGCTGGAATATATTCTTTAGGAATAACCCCGCCTTTAATATCATTTACAAATTCATATCCACTACCTGGATCAAGTGGCTCAAGACGCAAGAAAACATGTCCATATTGACCACGACCACCTGATTGTTTTGCGTATTTGTATTCTTGTTCTACTACTTTTCTAATAGTTTCACGATAAGCAACTTGAGGCTGACCTACTTCAGCTTCTACCTTAAATTCACGTAGCATTCTATCTACAATAATTTCAAGGTGTAGCTCACCCATACCAGAAATGATAGTTTGACCGCTTTCTTCATCAGTTGAAACTCTAAAGCTTGGATCTTCTTGTGCTAATTTATTTAAAGCTATAGACATTTTTTCTTGATCTGCTTTAGTTTTTGGCTCTACCGCAACAGAAATAACAGGATCTGGAAAATCCATTCTCTCAAGGATTACTTTATCTTTCTCACTTGCCAAAGTATCGCCTGTTAATGTATCTTTAAGTCCTACAACAGCACCGATTTCTCCAGCATAAAGAACTTTGATTTCTTCTCTTTTATTAGAGTGCATTTTTAAAAGACGCCCTATTCTTTCTTTTTTATCTTTAGTTGAATTATAAGCATAAGATCCACTCTCTAAACTTCCACGATAAACACGCACGAAAGTAAGTTGTCCTACAAAAGGGTCTGTCATAATTTTAAATGCAAGTCCCGCAAATTCTCCATCATCGGTTGATTTTACAGAAACTTCTGTGCCATCTTCATATTCTCCTTTGATATTTGCAACTTCATCTGGAGCTGGCAAATATGCAATAACTGCATCAAGTAAAGGTTGGATCCCTTTATTTTTAAAAGCCGTTCCACAAAGCATAGGAATCATAGAAAGATTTAAACATCCTGCTTTAATACCCGCTCTAATTTCTTCTATGCTTAATTCTTCTCCGCCTAAGTATTTTTCCATAAGCTCATCAGAAGTTTCAGAAACAGCCTCTATCATTTTTACACGATATTCTTCTGCTTGTTCTTTAAGTTCAGCTGGAATTTCTCTTTCTACATAATCAGTTGGTTTGTTTTCATCTTCCCAAACTAAAGCTTTCATTGTGATAAGATCAATCACACCTTTAAAATTATCTTCAGCACCTATTGGAATTTGAAGTGGAACTGGATTAGCTTTTAAGCGTTCACGAATTTGCTCTTCTACTCTGAAGAAATTTGCACCAATTCTATCCATTTTATTAACAAAAACTATTCTTGGAACACCATATTTATTAGCTTGTCTCCAAACTGTTTCGCTTTGAGGTTGCACACCACCAACAGAACAAAATACTGCAACAGCACCATCTAAAACACGCATAGATCTTTCAACTTCTATGGTAAAATCAACGTGGCCTGGAGTATCAATTAGATTGATTTGATAATCTTTCCAAAAACAAGTTGTTGCAGCAGAAGTAATAGTAATACCTCTTTCCTTTTCTTGTTCCATCCAGTCCATGGTAGCAGCACCATCGTGTACTTCACCTATTTTATGGCTCATACCTGTAAAGAAAAGTATTCTCTCACTTGTTGTCGTTTTTCCTGCATCAATGTGTGCAGCAATTCCTATATTTCTAACTCTTTTTAAAGGAGTACTTCTTGACATTTTTTCCCTTTCTTACCAGCGATAGTGAGCAAATGCTTTATTTGCTTCAGCCATTTTATAAGTATCTTCTTTTTTCTTAAATGAAGCACCTTTACTATTTGCAGCATCCATTAACTCAGCTGCAAGTTTTTCTATCATAGTTCTTTCGCTTCTTTTTCTTGCAAAAGAAATAATCCAACGAATTGCTAAAGCTTGTTGTCTTGCAGGACGCACTTCTACTGGAACTTGATAAGTAGCTCCACCAACACGACGTGATTTAACTTCTAAAATAGGCTTAATATTTTCAATTGCTTCATTAAAAACATCGATACCTTTTTTTTCGCCACCTTTTTTATCGATAGCTTCTAAAGCACCATACAAAATAGTTGTTGCAACACTTTTTTTACCATCATACATTAAAGAATTAATAAATTTTGTAATTACTTTGTTACCATAAATCGGATCAGGCAAGACTTCTCTTACCGGAGCTTTTCTTCTTCTCATTTTTTTCCTTCAAATTTTAAATTTTACTCAAACAAAATCAAATCAAACGGATTTGTCTGTCTTTGAATTTACTTAGCAGCACCTGCTTTAGGACGCTTAGCACCATATTTAGAACGAGAAACTGTTCTTTTTGCAACACCAGCAGTATCTAATGCACCACGCACGATATGATACTTAACACCTGGTAAGTCTTTAACCCTTCCACCACGCACTAATACTATGCTGTGCTCTTGAAGGTTATGACCCTCACCACCTATATAACTAATGACTTCAAAGCCACTTGTAAGCCTTACTTTGGCAACTTTTCTTAACGCTGAGTTTGGTTTTTTAGGTGTTGTTGTATAAACCCTAGTACAAACTCCCCTTCTTTGCGGACAATTTTTAAGCGCTGGAGATTTAGATTTTTCTAAAACTTTTTTACGCTCTTTTCTAACCAATTGATTTATGGTAGGCACAATAATTCCTTTCTTTAAAATAAAATAAACTTTGATAATATCTAAAATTTGCTTAGATTTTCTTAAAATAAAGCTTTGCCTAACTTTTAATAACATTTTTATAAACTTAGCTTTAGAAATTTTATTGCAAGAATTTTAATATAAAAATAAATTTATAAGTATAAAAAACTGGATAATAATCTTTTGATTTAGAAAATTTTTACATTTTTTACATCAATAAAATAATAAGATAAAAATAAAATTTGATTTAAATAAGTTTTTATAAGTTCTTCATTTTCTCCTATAAAATATCCCAAAAATGCAAGTATGCTAACTTCCTAAGGCTGTGAAAAAAATTTAAAAGCTTCTTTTTAGAAAGTCCTGCCGGCATAGAGATATAAATATCGTATAAAAACTTGCAAATAAAGTTTAATATTTCTTTTTAAATTTAAATTTTAAAAAAAATAATTTTTAAAATTTATTTTTTTTAATCTTAACTTTTACATAGATAAAAACAACGATAAGACAAAATATTATAATAAAAATTAAAATTTGATTTAAATAAGTTTTTATAAGTTCTTCATTTTCTCCTATAAAATATCCCAAAAATGCAAGTATGCTAACCCAAATGGCACTTCCTAAGGCTGTGAAAAAAATAAAATTTAAAAGCTTCATTTTAGAAAGTCCTGCCGGCATAGAGATATATTGACGGATACCAGGTAAAAGCCTACAAATAAAAGTTGATATTTCTCCATATTTTAAAAAAAATTCTTCGAATTTAGCAAATTTTTTTTCATTGATACCAAAATATTTTCCAAATTTTAAAACGAATTTTTTACCCCATAAAAAACAAATATAGTAATTTATCAAAGCACCCAAAACAGAGCCTAAAACTCCGCTAAAGATACAAAAAATGATATCAAACTCGCCTTTATGAGCTAAATAACCGGCTGGTATCATTACCACTTCGCTTGGAAAAGGTATAAAACAACTCTCCAAAGTCATTAAAATAATAATGCCCAAATACCCCAAAGAACTAGCACTATCAACTATAAACTGAATGATTTCTTGCATACTGACCTTAATTTGGAAGAAAAATTTTAGAAATTGTAGCTTAAAAAATTAAATGATTAAAAGCGGTATAAAACCGCTTTTTATTTTTGTTATTTTATTTACCTGCAACTGAAACTTGATTTGGATTATCAGCAGCACGTGCGATCATACACTCTGAAAGAACAGCAGCATCCTTTGGATCTTTTACTTTTTTATCAATCCATCTTTCAACTTGTTTCATAGTTTTTGACTCAGGCTCTGGAGCTTCATATTTTTTCATCAAAGCATCGCAATCATTAGCGAAAGCAAAGATTGGAAGAGTTAGAAATAAGGCAAAAATTACTTTTTTCATCATTTAGCTCCTTAGAATTTTACATTATACATTAGCATAATATTGTCAGCTCTTGACTTCTCTTTTTTAGCTCCCATTAATGGAATTCCACGATTTCCCCATTTATTTTGGATATTTGTGTAGCTAAGTCTTAAGAATTGATATCTATCAAGTTGATAAATCACATAAACATCGTGAGCTGTTCCTCTTGTCATTCTGATATTTAATGGATCGTTGATACTTGGACGACTCATAGTATACCAGTATCTGCTTCCCCAGAAAAACTCATAACCCACTTTTAAAGCTTGAGTGAAGTCATAGCGTCCACCTACATGCACAGCATAACCATCTTCTTCATTGAATTTTAAACCATTTGCTAATTGAGGCACATTAGGTAACCAAGATGTATTAGCATTGCTTCCATTGTAGTACCCTAAAGAAGTAAACCAGTTAAAATTTGTTCCAAAAGCTTTGTAGTTTTCAAAATGAATATTTGCTATAGTGGCATCACCAAGATTTTTAACACCAGCACCACCAATTAAAGCATTAATTGTTGTTCCACCATCAATAGGAAGTGAAAAATCACTAATGTAAGCTACATTAAGAAGTAATAAGTTATCCCCCATACCCTCTATAGGAAGTTGCCCTTCTACTGCAGCATAGTAAAGATTAGCATCAGCATCTTTTTGATCACTCATCCAGTCTCTTACTTTACCTTCTTCATCCCATTGATAAGTTTTACCATAAGCAGCACGCATAGCTACTTTATAATCTTGTAAGCTTTCTGGCTTATAAGTTAAAACCGCAGCATCACCTAGAGCATTGATAGCTAAAGCTGGATAGGTTGATTGTCTTAAGGCATTGTTTCTTAGGTTACTTCCTGGACCATCTGTCCCTGGTTGGCGTCCTATAGTAGCGATTAAATTCGGAGTGATATAGTAATCTAGATAAGCTCTATCTACATAAAGTATAGCTCCACTTGTTCTAGTGTTTCTTCCTGCATCTAGATCATATGGTAAACCACTCCAGCCCATTTGAGACCAGTTTTTAGCCATAGATAAGCGTCCATAGAATTTAGTTCTATCGTTGATATCAGCATTCATATTTAAATGAAGCTCCATCATCCATTTGTTATTAACGCTATAATCTTTATATCCACTTGTTATACCTTCTGTATAAGGGATATGATTGAAATTTGTATTTGATACAGCAGTTGAAAATTCAAGACCAAATTTTACTTTACTTAAAGCTGCTTGAAATTCATTTGCATCAGCTCTATCGCTTAAATCATCAAGCTCAGCTCTTACTTCTTCATTTTTTTTAGCCTGAGCTTCTTTTTCTTTTTTTAACTGCTCAATTTCTTTTTGAATTTGTGCAAGTTGTTTTTGAAGTTTTGTGATCTCATCATCAGCTTTTGCATAAAGCAAAGAAGATGAAAGAAGACAAGCACTTAAAATAACCGAAAACTTCGTTTTCATTTAATCTCCTTAAAATTGTTACATTTTTGTAATGTTAAGTATAATTATAGCAAAAAAATTATAAAAAAAATTATTTGTTAATTTTTTTATGATAACGCTTTTTAAATTATAATTCTTAATATAGAATTAAAATATTAAAAATTAATATTAATCTTTAATTTTAAAATTTTTGTTATAATTTAGATTTCAAAAAAAATAATTTTTTAAAGCAATAAAGATGCAAAAACCAAATATCCAAACCTTAACAAATTTTTTAATTGAGTATGTTGGCATAATGTTAAGCTCTGGAACATATACATCAAGAGTTGCAAAATGCGTTGAGAGAATAACACGTGTTTATGGATATGAAATACATATTAATTTCTTTTTTCACCATTTTACACTTAATATTGTAGATAGAAGTGATAAATCTTCACAAAGAACTTACGTGGTTCCAACTAAAAGTGAAAATATAAATTTTAAACTTATCTCCGATCTTAGTGCGCTTAGTTGGGCTATTTATGATAAAAGATATCCTTTAGATTATGCACAAGAAACTTTTAAAGAAATAATTTCACAAAAAAAGCATTCTTCTCTTAGTAGAATTTTGTTTATATCCATTGCTAATTCTGCTTTTTGCAGGCTTTTTGGTGGAGATTTTGGTGGCTGTTTATTTGTGCTTGTTGGAACTTTGATAGGACTTTTTTTTAGATATATTTTTACACGATTGAAAATAAATATAAAAATTCAATATATTTTTTGTTCTTTTATCACTTCTTGGATCGTATTTTTAGGTATAAATTTAGATCTTGTTAAAGAATCTAATATTGCTTTAGGATCTAGCATTTTATATCTTACTCCTGGTGTATTTTTTATAAATTCTATCATCGATATACTTAAAGATCACATTCTAATGGGACTTAGTCGTATTATAAGCGTGGTGATTTTGGTTTGTTGTATTAGTATAGGAATTTATATGACTTTAAGCATTTCAAATCTTGGAATTTTAAAATGATTAGTCTTACTTCGATAATTGGGGATATGTTTTTTGCTGCTATAGCTGGACTTGGTTTTGCGTATGCTTGCAACCCTCCTTTAAAAACCTTAATGCTCTCAGCATTGCTTGCTGCTATCGCACACGGATTTCGTTTTGTTTTGATTGAGTATTTGCATTTTCAAACTTTAGCTATAGCAACTTTTTTAGCCTCATTTTTTATAGGATGTTTAAGTATAGCATTGGCTAAAATGTTTAAAACACCTGCTGAAATTATAGTTTTTCCAGCCCTTATACCTATGATACCTGGAATTTATGCTTATAAGGCAATATTAAATCTGATTTCTTTTATAAGAAGCGAAAATATGGAACTAAAAACTACGTATTTAATAAGTTTTTTTGACTATGCTTTTACAACTTTATCTGTTACCTTAGCTTTAGCTATAGGAGTAAGTGTAACTTTACTGATATTTTTTGAACAAAGCTTTATGATGACAAGACACGCAAAAATTCATAGAAGAAAATAATCATTCATCTTGATGATGGAATTTTAAAATCGCTTTGCAAAATTTACATTTAAATTGCGTGGTTCCAGTTTGAACTTTATGATAAATACTTAAAGGGACTTGGTGAATAAAATTTTTACATTTACAAGTGCAATAAACTTGGCATTCTTCAAAGGTTAAATTTTGAATATTATCATCGATAGCACACTCTTCAAAAGTTAAATCATCATCTAAAATTCTATTTTCTATAAAATCTAATCTACTTTTCCATTTTGCAATTTCCATATCTTCATAAATTATATGTTCTATAAATTTATGTTTAATGGCTTTATAAAATTTTTCCTTAAGATCATTTGTAGATTTAATATCTTTAATCATACTTATCATATTGCTTATGGTTTGTTGATGAATTTTGCAATGTTGTTCATAATGAGGATAGTTGATTTCTCTCATATATTGTTCTTCATCTTCGCAATGTTCTTTAATATAATAAAAAAGCTCAATAAGTAATTGTTTAAGTTCTTCTCTTTTAACATAACGATAAAAGGCGGATTCAACATTTTGTGCGAGTTCAAAAAGCTTTTTATGCTGAGAATCAATTATTTTATGACCAATACAATATTTTTTATCCCATCTTGGAATTAGCTTATACTCGTCATCATCTAATAATAATTCGCACATAATTTATCCTAAAATTTACACTTTTAATAAAAACTTTTATTCTTTATCTTGATCGGAAAATTTTAAAATCGCTTTACACTTTTTGCATTTAAATTGTGTTGCACCTGATTGAATTTTATAATGGATACTCAAAGGAACTTTATGAATAAAATCTTCACATTCGCAAGTATAATAAGCCAAACACTCTTCAAAAGTTAAATCATCATCTAAAATTCTATTTTCTATAAAATCTAATCTACTTTTCCATTTTGCAATTTCCATATCTTCATAAATTATATGTTCTATAAATTTATGTTTAATGGCTTTATAAAATTTTTCCTTAAGATCATTTGTAGATTTAATATCTTTAATCATACTTATCATATTGCTTATGGTTTGTTGATGAATTTTGCAATGTTGTTCATAATGAGGATAGTTGATTTCTCTCATATATTGTTCTTCATCTTCGCAATGTTCTTTAATATAATAAAAAAGCTCAATAAGTAATTGTTTAAGTTCTTCTCTTTTAACATAACGATAAAAGGCGGATTCAACATTTTGTGCGAGTTCAAAAAGCTTTTTATGCTGAGAATCAATTATTTTATGACCAATACAATATTTTTTATCCCATCTTGGAAGCACTTATTCTAAAACCTTCAATTAAATATTTAATTTTTATTTAGTTTTCTTTATTATATCTTAAAAATAGTATTTTATCAATTTGAAACAAATGATTTAAATTTTATGATTATAATTTTTTATTTTTTAAGGAGTGTTAATGCTATGTCCAGTTTGTAATGTCGATTTAATGATGAGTGATAGAAATGGAGTTGAAATTGATTATTGTCCAAAATGCCGTGGAGTATGGCTTGATCGAGGAGAACTTGATAAAATAATAGAAAGAAGCACTATAACTTCTTATAACCAATCTTACAACTCACATTCTCAACATGATCACCACAACAACTATTATAAAAAGAAAAAAAGAGAAAGTTGGCTTGGGGAAATTTTCGACTTTTAAAAAACTAATCTGCAATTTTTTGCAGATTATTCCATTTTATCTTTGGCTTCGATTCCCATTAAAAAAAGACCTGTTTTAATACTTAAAGCAACTAAAGCAAAAAGTTTTAATAAAGAATCTTCATTTTTAGCACCAACAACGCGATTTTCATTATAAAATTTATGAAAATTTGATGCTAAATTCTTCAAATAATCAGGAAGTTTTTGCAAAGACCTTGACTCAAAAGCATCATTTAAAATAGATTCTAAATTTAAGCTTTCAAAAACCAAATTAATACCTTCTTGATTCAAAGAAGAAAAATCAGCATTTAAAACATCTTGTGGATTTTTTTTAGCTTTAATAAACACTTGGTGAATTCTTGCGTGAGCGTAATTGATATAAAAAACCGGATTTGAACTATCTTCTTTTTTAAGATCATTAATATCAAATTCTAAATGTGTATCACATTTTTTGCTAAGAAATATAAATCTTAAAGCATCTGTGCCTATCTCATCTAAAACTTCACTCATTAAAATAAAATTTCCAGCTCTTTTGCTCATTTTATAAGGTTCTTTATCCTTAAGCAAGGATACCATTTGAGTAAGAATGATTTCTAATTTATTAGAATCAAAACCTAAAAATTCCATAGCTGCTTTCATTCTTGGAATATAGCCATGATGATCTGCGCCCCATATATTGATACATTTATCATAAGGACGACTCATTTTATCTTTGTGATAAACAATATCTGCTGCAAGATAAGCACCTTTGCCATCTTCTTTTATGATGACACGATCTTTTTCATCTCCTTTTAAAGTAGATGCAAGCCAAATTTTACCTTCTTTTTCATAGATTCCTCCATTCTTTTTTAAAACTTGAAGTGTTTCATCTAAAGCATTATAATAAGAACTTTCGTTAGAATAATGATCTATGTTTACTTTAGCTTTTTGAAGATCTTTTTTGATTAAATCTAACATTTTATCTTTAGCCCACGAAGCTAATACGGGTATATTTTCTTCTTTAAAAAAATTTTTTTCAAAATGAGCAAAAGCTTCTTTAGCCAATTCAGCTATATATTCACCTTTATAATACTCATTAGGATATATAATTTTTTCTTTAAGACATTGCTCTTTTACACTTAAAAGAAGCGATAAACCTAAAAGATAAATTTGATTTCCAGCATCATTAACATAATACTCTGTATCCATTTTATAGCCTAAATGCCTAGCTAATCTTGTTAAAGTGTCTCCAAAAATAGCTCCTCTAGCATGACCTATATGTAAAGGTCCTGTTGGATTTGCACTCACAAATTCAAGCAAGAAACTTTGATTTTTAATTTCTCCCTTGGTAAAATTTTGAGGATCTTTTAAAGCCTTAGTTGCTAAAATATTTAAAAATTCTTTAGAAATTTTAAAATTTAAATATCCATTAAGTGCTTCAACTTTTTCAAAACAAGGATGATTTTCAAATTTAAGTGCTAATTCCGTAGCAATAAGCATAGGATTTTTTTTGAGAGTTTTAGCCAAAGAAAAAGCTAAAGGAGTAGCAAAATGAGCTAAATTCTTATCTTTGGGATTTTCAAGTATAAAATCATACTCTAAAATTTTAGAAATTTCTTCAAAAACAATATTTTTCAAAATAAACCTTAAGCTTTTAATTCATCTTTATTTTGTTTTTCTGATTGCAAAGTATCATTTGATTTTTCTTCAATCTTTTGAGTATTTTTTACTACTGTATCATCATCTGAATTCATCTCATCTTTAAAAGTTTTAATACCTTTTCCTAAACCTTTTGCAAGTTCTGGAATTTTTTTTGCTCCAAAAAGCAATACAACAATTAGTAAAATAATCAACCATTGGGTTCCGCTTGGCATATGCATAATTAATCTCCTTTGTTCCAATTAATTTGAAATTGATTTAAATTTTGATTTTGAACTTTAATTTTTTGAGCTTTTAAAATAGTCCTTAGCTTTTCATAACTATCTTCTAAATCATCATTAACAATTAAATAATCATAATTTTCAATCCATTTCATTTCTTCGCTTGCATTTTCTAATCTTTTTTGCAATACGTTTATTGTATCAGTATTTCGCTTAATAAGTCTTTGTTTTAACTCTTCTTTATTTTTTGTTGTTATAAAAACAGAAACAAGCTTATTAGCTAATTTTTTCTTAACGATACTAAAACCTTGAACATCTATATCAAAAATCACAATTTTGCCATTTTCTAATGCATCAATTGTATTTTTTAAAGAAGTTCCATAGTAGTTTTCATGAACTTTTGCCCATTCTAAAAAATATCCTTCTTTTATACCTTGTTCAAACTCATCTTTAGAAATAAAATAATAATGCTTTGAGTGAATTTCTCCTTCTCTTGGTTTTCTTGTTGTAGAAGAAATGGAAAAATAAAGCTCATCATTAAATTCTTTAAAAAGTTTATTCAAAAGAGTGGATTTACCTGCTCCACTTGGACCTGATATAACTAAAATAAAACCTTTCAACCTTTTGTATCCTCAAAACTTATTTTAATGTTTATATTCATATTCATACCTTTTAATGCTGCTTTTAAGGTATCATCTTTAATACTTGAAGAGATTGTTTGAGCTATACTTTGACTTAATTCATTGACCATTTTTTCTCTATTGCTATCTTGATTATCTGTTTTGTCAGAAATTTGAGAATCTTGTGTAACCTTTTCTCCTAAAGCTTGTTGAATTTCACTTTCTTTTAATTCTTCAAAATCATCATATTGTATCTTTGGAACAACAAGCTCTTCATTATCAAACGCTGGTAAAATTTCATCTCCCAAAATTGATTCTTGTTTGAAATTATCTAATATTTTAGTACTATCATTTTCTTTTATATTGTCATCTAGTTCATCGAGCGCGGCGAGTTCTTCTTTGATTTGATCTTGGGCACTTAAATCAGGATTAATAATATTTTCATCTAAATTCTCTTTTTCTTTTAATTCTTCTTCTACTATAGGTAAAAAATCTTCTGTGTTTTTTTCTTCGTCTTTATTTTGTCCTAAAAATTCAGCATCTTTAGGCAAATCATCAAAATCAATTTCTTTAATTTCTTCTTCTACTATAGGATATTCATCATCTTGATGTGATAATAATTCTTGTTGGTCTGTTTTTGTTTGAGATATATTTTGTTGCTTCTCATTTTCTTTAATGTCATTATTTGTTTCATCATTATGAACTAACTCTAAAACATCACTTAAATCTTTAGTTGTTATTTCTTCTTCATTTGTTATATCAATTGCTTTTTCATCTTGAATTTCATCTTGATTTTTTAAATCTGTATGATTATTTGAATTATTTTCTTCATTTATTGTAGTTTCTTCTTGAATACTTAAATTTAAATCTTCATCATTTAAATTTTCATTTTGCTTTTCATCTTTGTTTTCAGTGTCATCATTTGTTTCATCATCGTGGATTAATTCTAAATTATCGCTTTGATCTTTAGCTATTGACTCTTCTTCGCTTATTGTATCCGCTACTTTTTCATCTTGAATTTCATCTTGATTTTTTAAATCTGTATGATTATTTGAATTATTTTCTTCATTTATTGTAGTTTCTTCTTGAATACTTAAATTTAAATCTTCATCATTTAAATTTTCATTTTGCTTTTCATCTTTGTTTTCAATGTCATTATTTGTTTCATCATTATGAACTAACTCTAAAACATCACTTAAATCTTTAGTTGTTATTTCTTCTTCATTTGTTATATCAATTGCTTTTTCATCTTGAATTCTTTGATTTATCTCATCTTCATCCAAGGTCAAATCATCAATACTTAATTCATTTTCTTCTATACTGTCATTATTTTGCTGTGTTTGTTCTTCATTTTTATCTTCAAGAAAAACCTGAGCAGTATCTAAACTATCATTATTTAAAAGATTTAAAAGATCCGTTGGTAAAAAAGGTTTTTGTAAAATTTTTATATTTTTAATATCAAATTTTTGACTACGCGATGTTAAAACTATGAGTTTAGAACATTTTTGTTTTAACATTTCAATATCTTCTTGTATATCACCATCTATAATTATAATATCATATATTCCCAAATCATCTGCATAAGTATTGGATTCTTCAAAATCATAAGACATCTTTTTTGCACTAAGTCTTACAAGTTTTGATACAACAGGGTTTTCATTTAAAAGTAAAATTTTCATCACTTTATCCTTGAAAAATAATTTTTATTTTATGATAATTTCATTTATTATTACCTTATACAAAAAATAGAGTTTGCATATTTGAAAAAACTTGTATAATTAATTGCTTAAAATATTGCATCATCACAAGTAAAATTGCAATTAATACTATAAAACCTAAAGCTATCTTAATAGGATAACCAATTACTAAAAGATTAAATTGAGGCATAGTTTTCATTAAAAGTCCAAAAATAACATCAGAAAGTAAAGAGATCGCCAAAATAGGAAAAGACATGGTAAATCCTATGATAAAAATATTTAAAATACCTTGATTAAGATATGTTAGTAAATTTTCACTCGGATAAAATCCTCCTAAAGTAATAGATCCTAAAGAATACTTTAAAAATAAAAGCATTAAATGATGGCCATCGAAAGCAAGAAAAAATAATAAAGCAATCAAATGTAAAATTTGAGAAGTTATAGGCATATTAGTTCCAGAAGAAGGATCAATAACACTTGCCATAGTAAAACCCATGGTAAAGGCTATTTGCTCTCCTGCCATCATTATAATGGCAAAAATAATTTGCAACATAAGTCCAGCTATCATTCCAAAGATCACTTCACTTAAAATTTGCAAAATAAAAAAAGAATCTAAATGTAAAGCTTCTAATTTTGCAAAAGGAAATAAAAACATAGTTAAAAATAAAACAATAGTAGTTTTTATGACTGTAGGGATAACATTATGAGAAAAAAAAGGAAAAAAAACTACAAGACCACTTAATCTTGCAAACAAAAGCATAAAAGTAACTACATTTTTATCGCCTAAATAATTAACAAATTCCATAAGAGTTTAAAGTATAAGTTTTATCACAAAATTTAGCCAATTGATTATCATGTGTTACAAAAAATAATGCAGCATTATTTTCCTTTACATAATCAATTAAAATTTCAATTACATTTTTAGCATTATCAAAATCTAAATTCCCTGTTGCCTCATCTGCAAATATGATTTTTGGTTTTTTACAAAGCACTCTTGCAATACTTACTCTTTGTTGTTGTCCTCCGCTTAATTTAGTAACTTTTTGATTTAAAAGTTTTGCAATTCCTAATTTTTCTAGTAAAACTCTATCAAGCTCATAGCCAGATAAAATACTTGCTAATTCTATATTTTCTAAAGTTGAAAAGCCTTTAAAAAGATAATGAGTTTGAAAAATAATGCCAAATTCATAACGCCTTATTTTTATCTTTTCTTTTTCACTAATGTCATATAAATTTTGATTTTTATAAAAAACACTTCCATAATTTGGTTTTAATAAAGAAGATAAAATATGCAAAAGAGTAGATTTTCCACATCCACTACTTCCTTGTATGGCAATACAATCTTTTGGATAAATATTTAAATCTAAATCTTTAAAGAGCGGATAATCAAAACTATGGGTGATTTTCTCCGCTCTTAAAAGTTCCATATTAACTCATTTGTGCGGCAACTTCTGCAGCAAAATCTTCAGTCTTTTTCTCTAAGCCTTCACCAACTTCAAAGCGAACAAATTTTACAATTTGAATTTTTCCACCAAATTCTTGTTCTTTTTGTGCGATTACTTGTTCAATTGTTTTTTTATCATCCATTACATAAAATTGTCCCATAAGGGTTAATTTACTATCAAGTTGAGAATTCTCAGCTATAAAACTATTAATTTTTCCAGGAATGATATTTGCCCAGATTTTTTCAGGTTTATTTTGTGCTTTAAGTTCTGCTTTAATATCCTCTTCAACTTGTTTTAAAATAGTTTCATTGAGTTGTTTTCTACTTGCAAATTTAGGAATTTTATGCTCTGGCTTATTTGGATCTTTTAAACGACGTCTTTCTTCATTTTCTTTTTCAAGTTCAGCTACCAAAGCTTTATATTCATTTTCAATAAATTCCATATCAAGCTCTTCATAGCTTAAATAGCTAGGTTTCATAGCAGCTATATGCATACAAAGTTGTTTTAAGAAATCTTTTGATTTTTGAGCTACTGCTTCATTTTCACAATTTGCTGCAATGATAACACCAACGCGACCATTGGTATGAATATAACCATTAACTATACCTTTTTGGTCATTTGCTTTAATGGTTTCAAATCTTCTTACAACTAAATTTTCTCCAATAGTAGCAATTTGAGTTCTTAAGTAATCTTCAAAAGAAACTCCGTTAATCTTACTATTTTTAAGTTCTTCGTTATTTTTTAAATCATTAATTTGTATATGTTCAGTTGTTTCTTTTGTTAGAATAATAAATTGATCATTTTTTGCAACAAAATCTGTTTCCGAATTAATCTCACTTAAAGTCGCAGTTTTAAAATCATCACTCACTTTAACACTGATTAAACCTTCAGCTGCCAAACGATCTGCTTTCTTAGCAGCTTTACCAAGTCCTTTTTCTCGTAAAATCTGAACAGCTTTATCAAAATCTCCATTACTTTCTTTTAAAGCGTTTTTACAATCCATCATTCCTGCGCCAGTGCTCTCACGCAGTTCTTTTACCATTTGTGCAGAAATTTCAGCCATTATTCTTGCTCCTTAAAATCTTCTTCACTCATTACTTCATCAATAATTTCTTTTTTTTCACTTTCAGAAATTTCATCTTTTTGTTCTGTTTGCTCTAATCCATCTTGCTCTCTTAAAGCTTTACCTTCATTGATTGCTTCAGCCATTTCTTGACAAAATAGTTGAACAGAACGAATGGCATCATCGTTTCCTGGGATAGGATAAGTAACTAAATCTGGATCACAATTTGTATCAAGAGGAGCTACAACAGGAATTCCAAGTCTATTAGCCTCTGTAACAGCAATTTTTTCTTTTACAGTATCAATAACAAAAATCATATCAGGTTGAGTTTTCATATAACGAATACCGCCTAAATATGCAAGTAATTTTTCTTTTTTTCTTGTAAGCATTAAGGCTTCTTTTTTTGTTAAAAGTTTAATACTTCCATCTTCTTCCATTTTTTCTATAACTTCTAATTTTCTTATTGATTGACGAATAGTACCAAAATTTGTCATCATGCCGCCAAGCCAACGATGATTAACATAAGGCATTCCGCATTTTTCAGCATATTCTTTAATAGCTCCACCTGCTTGTTTTTTGGTTCCAACAAATAATATAGTTTTTCCCTCAGCAGCTGCATCGCGAACTATATTGTAGGTATATCTAAAATATCTTAAAGTTTTTTGCAAATCAATAACATAGATACCTTTTCTTTCACCAAAAATAAATTTTTTCATTTTTGGATTCCATCTTCTTGTTTGATGTCCAAAATGCACACCGCATTCCAACAAATCTCTCATACTAACCATAATTTCTCCTTAAAATTTAGCTTTTATTCCGCCGTATCCTTTTTATTTACAAAGCTAATAAGAATTGATACGTGTGAAATCAAAAATGATAATTCTATCAAATTTTATTTTAGTTTTTACTTATAAATATATTCTTTAGTTAATGGAATTTCATTATTGATTTCTTTAGTGATTAAAAATTGAAACAAATCTACACTTCCAACTTTAAAAGCCGCAGAACAAGAACGTAAATATAAATTCCACATTCTAATAAATTCTTCATCATATTTTTTACGTACTTGATTAATAACTAAATTAAAATTATAAGCCCAAATATCCAAAGTCTTAGCATAATGTAATCTCAAGCTTTCTGCTAATAAAAGATGAAAATCCCATTCGCTCATTATACTTATAACCTCTCTTAAAGATGGTAAATATCCTCCTGGAAAAATATACTTATCTATCCAAGCATTAGTTTTACCCTCAAACATTGACAAAATAGAATGGAGTAAAAACAAACCTCCTGGTTTTAATACTTGTTTTACTTTTGTAAAATAAAGATCTAAATTTTTTTTACCAACATGTTCAAACATACCAACAGAAACAACTTTATCAAAATAATTATTATATTCTAAATCTTGATAGTTTTGAAGTCTAATCTCTATTTGATTTTCAAGTCCTAATTCTTTAACTCTTTCTTTAGCTTTTTGATATTGCTCTTTAGAAATTGTAATACCTACAACTTCAACATCATATTTTTGTGCTGCAATAATAGAAAGCCATCCCCATCCACAACCTATATCTAAAAGCTTTTCTTTAGGTTTTAAATTAAGCTTTTTTAAGGTATGTTCAATTTTATTAAGCTGTGCTTCATAAAGAGTTTCTTTGGTATTTTTAAAATAAGCACACGAATAACTCATTGTTTCATCAAGCCAAAGTTTATAAAAATCATTTCCTAAATCATAGTGACTTTTAATATTTTCACTTTCTTTTTTTTGAGTTATTTTGCTAGAGATATTTTTATTTTTTAAATATTTTTTATTAGAAAAATAATACAAAACTTTAGCAATCTCATCATAATCACCCTCAATATCCAACTTTCCTTGCGTATAATATTGAGCAAAAACTAAACTTATATCTTTAAATAAAATAAAAAAAGGAATTTTTTCTTTTAAAATCAAAGAAAATTTAGGTTGATTATTACCTAAAATTAATTCTTCTTTATCCCAAAAAACAACTTTAAAGTCTCCGTAATTCCACCTCGAAAGGATCAGTTTGATTATTTTTTTCTCTAGCATAAATATACTCCAATAATAAAAAATTAATAAGAGTATAGAATTTAAAAATTAATAAAATTAAAGTATGAGGAAGATAAAATTATTTTTATCACTTTTTTAAAAAAAGTGATAAAAATTTTTAATGAAGTTTAGACCAAATAGTTCGTTTCCACCCTATAGCTAAAATACTTAAAATTACAAAGAAAATCATTATATAAATTCCTAAGCTTTCTCTTTGTTCTTTTTTACTATCTCCTACTTTTTCCAAATAAGAAATAACTTCAGCTTCTGATTTTTCATTTAATCCTACTCTTGGCATTGCAGTTCCTGGAAGAAGTTTTTGAGTATTATTTATAAAATTATGAAGATATTGTTCTCCTCTTGAACGTATCATCATAGATAAATCAGGTGGAATAGAACCAAGATAATTTTTTAAATCATTATGATTTGATGCAGTGAAAAAATTATCATATTTAACATCATGACAACGCCCACAAGCTTCTACAAAAGTTAATCTATCTTGTGCAAAAGCTATATCTTTATTGATTAAAGCTATTTTTTGTTTTTCATCTGTTAAATTTGCATATTTTGCCTCAACTTCTTTTTTGATATTGGCATCTTCTTGTGTTTTAAATTTATTTCCTATTTCTTTAAGATAAGCAATAACATTGGCTATATTTACATTAACTACCTCTTGACTTTCTCCTGATGTTTCTACATTATAAGCACTCATAATAAAACCGTCTTTAAATTTATGTTCCACTTTTAAAGCAAGTGCTGGTTGCATAATCAAAGCAGCTAAAAATTTCTCATCATATAAATTTGCTGCAGAACTTAAATCAGGAGGAATAACCCCTAAAGAAGAATCTGTAATATTTGCTGGCATATTATCAGCTTTAAGTCCGTGACAAGCAAAACAATTTCCCTCAAAAAATTCTTTTCCTTTTTTAGCATCTGCCTTAGAAAAATCAATTTTATTTACTTCATTCCAAAGTTTTTCATTTTTTACTAAATCTTCTTTTGCAAGTTCAAGATCTTTTTTTGCACTTTGAATTCTTTTTTCATCATTTGACTTTTGTGCTTCATTTAATATAGATTCTTTTGATGCAATAACACTTTTTGCATAATCAATATCTTCAACTTCAAAATTGAAATTTGCAGGAGCTACATGAGGTTTCATAACAGAATGAGCATAAGGTTCAACACCCCAATAAACAAGTCCGGTAAATATTACTACAACTAAAAATATTTTTAGCTCTCTCATTATTTAGCTCCTTTTCTTTCTAAAATAGTGATTATAGGTAAAACTACAATAAGCATTAATAAAAAAATCACAGAAGCATAAAAACCAACCCAAGCATTAACACCTGTTGGAGGAAGCTTACCATAAATAGTTAAAACAATTAAATCAATTAATAAAATCCAAAACCATATAAAAAATAACAGTCTATCGTGAGCAGGTTTTACTACGTCACTTCTATCAAGCCAAGGTAATAAAAAGAAAATAATTTGCGCTATACCAAAAGCAGCTAAACCTATATCAAAAGCTTTAATTCCAGCAATATCAAAGAAAAATCCTCTTAAAACTTCATAAGACCACAAGAAATACCATTCAGGATAAATATGCGCTGGTGTTTTTAGTGCATCAGCAGGATCAAAATTAATAGGATCCATAGCAAAATCAAATTTAAAACAAACTAAGTAAAAAAAGAAAATCATAAATAAGCAAATATACATAAAATCTTTAGATAAAAATCCTGGCCAAAAAGGAATAACTTTAGATCCTCTTGTGTCTCCTGCCATATATTTTTCTGCTTCTAAATCAAAATCTAATTCTTCTGAAATTTCATTATTTACATGAGGAATTCTTAAAGTATAAAAATGCACAACAATAAGAGCAATAATAACTATAGGCAATAAACAAACATGCAACATAAAAAATCTTGTTAAAGTTGGATCTGAAACTGCATAGTCTCCTCTTATCCAGATCACAAGTTCAGGGCCTATAAAAGGAATACCGCCAAAAAGATTTGTAATAACTTGCGCAGCCCAATAGCTCATTTGTCCCCAAGGTAACATATATCCACTAAATGCTTCGGCTGAAAATACTATAAATAAAAGCATTCCGCTAACCCAAATCATTTCACGACCTTTTTTATAAGATCCGTAATAAATTCCTGTTAGCATATGAATATAAATGATTAAAAATACTACAGAAGCTGCAACACCGTGCATATGACGCCAAAGCCATCCATAATCCACTTCTTGCATGATAGTTTTATTTACGCTATCAAAAGCTAAAGCTGTATCTGGCTTATAATACATAACAAGCAATAAACCTGTTATGAAAAGCACCGCAAAAAGAGTAGTTAATATAACACCCATAGCCCATAAAAAGTTAATTTGTTTTGGTATCCAATATTTAACCATTAAAACATCTAATAATTTATAAATTGCAAGTCTTTGATCAAGCCAGTCCATTATGCCATTAGCTTTTCTAATATGTGCCATTTTAAGCCTCCGCCATCATTTTTTTATATTCTGAACCTTCTTCACCTAAAACAAGTTTAGTTCCATCTATTTTAAAAGGAGGAATTTCTAAAGGCTTAGGTGGTGGTCCAAATACATTTTTACCGCTTACATCAAATTCTCCACCATGACAAGCACATTTAAATAACTGCTCACTTGGCGCATAAGCTGGTATACATCCTAGATGGGTACACAATCCTATAACAACGGTATATGCTGCATTATCGACCACAACATCACGTTTTTCATCTTTTGGCATACTTTCATCTTTTTTTAGAATAAAGATAGGTTTTTTACGCCATTCTATTGTTCTAAGTTCTCCTGCTTGCATTCCAGATAAATCAACTGTGGTAAAACCAGCAGCTTTTACACTTGGAAGTGGGTCCCAAGTTTTTTTCATTGCAACTAATGAAAAAACGCCGCCCACAGCAGCCACACTTCCAAATGCAAAACCCATAAAGCTTCGTCTACTTTCAGATGTAGCCATATTAAGTTCCTTTCATTTTTTAATATCCAAACTTAGCAGTCTATCGAAAATAAAATTAATTTTTTCTTTAAAATAAAGAAGATAAATAAAATAAAAGTAGATATTTAGAAATATCGAATAGTTAAACTATTCGATATTTTCTCTTAATTTAAAATCTTGCTCATGATACAAACCAGTTCCAACAGGAATCATACGACCTAAAATTACATTTTCTTTTAAATCTTCTAAATAATCGAATTTACCAGCAATACTTGCTTCTGTTAAAACCTTGGTCGTTTCTTGGAATGAAGCAGCGGAGATAACACTATCACTTCCAATAGCTGCTCGCGTAACTCCTAAAAGAACTGGTTCAGCTATGGCTGGTTCTCCACCCATTTTGATAATTCTTTCATTTTCTTGTCTAAATTTACGTCTTGAAACTAAATCTCCTTCAATAAATTTAGTATTACCACTATCAACAATTTTAACTTGTCTTAGCATTTGAGATACAATAACTTCTATATGCTTATCTGAAATTACAACACCTTGTCCGCGATAAACTTGTTGAATTTCAGAAATTAAATAATAATGCAAGGCTTTTTCACCTAAAATTTTAAGAACATCGTGACTAGAAATAACTCCATCAGTAAGCTTCTCACCTGCGTGAATAAATTCTCCATCTCTTACTTGAATATGTTTTGATTTATCAATCAAATATTCTACACTAGTTCCATCTTCAGCTTGTATAATAATTCTTTCCTTAGAACGCAGCGGTTTATCAAATCTCACCACTCCATCAATTTCTGCTATCACAGCACTATTTTTTGGTTTTCTAGCTTCAAAAAGTTCAGAAACCCTTGGGAGACCACCTGTAATATCTTTTGATTTTGCAGCTGCTTTTGGAGTTTTTGCTAAAATATCGGCTTGAGCTACTTTATCACCATCGCTAACCAAAATAACTGTTTTTGGTTCAAGTTGGTAACGAACAGATTTATCCCCTTTACCTACTATAATTAAAGTTGGTCTTACTCCGCTTGGTAAATACTCATTAATCACTAAAGATCTTTTTCCTGTAGCTTCATCAATTTGTTCATCCGCACTATAACCTGCTTCAATATCTTCAAATGCAACAACTCCATCAATTTCTGCTATAGTAGTATGATTATAAGCATCCCATTCTGCAATAATATTTTTATCTTTTTTTGTCGAACTTACAATTATAGTATTTGGATCCTCTATAAAAGTACTATCATCAAATTCTATTTTTGACTCTCTTGGAATATAATATCTTTTTGCTTCTCTATCATTTTCATCTGCTATTACAACAAAGAAGCCTTTTTCTTTAACTATATCACCTTTTTTAATATTTTTAACTCTATCGAGTCCATCTCCTTTCAAAATATAAAATTTTAAAGTTCCCTTTTCTCTTGCTTTAATATTTTGGACAATAGGATCACCATCTTTTACTAAAATTTCACTTGCAAAAGGAATACGATTTGGGACATTCCATCCTTCTTTGATGACTTCTACTATACTTTCGTCTTCTTCAACTTCACTACCACTTTGATAAGGTAAATAAAATTTACCATCAATATTACCACTTACTCCAGCTAATTCATTTGGTTTTGCTAAATCATATTTTCTTAAAATAAATTTAGCCTCTTGTTTTTTATTTTTAATTGAAACAATAACATCTTCATGAATATTTTCTATATTGATAATTCCTTTAAATGGAGCTTTAATCTTAGGTTCAACAAGTAAAATTGCAGAATTTCTACGATTGGCTACAATACTTTTACCTTCTTTATTTTTATAGGTTTTAAGATTATAAAATCTAATAAAACCTTCTTTTTGTGCACTTACTTGTCTATCTTGCAAATCGGTACTTGCAGTTCCTCCACTATGGAAAGTTCTAAGTGTAAGTTGAGTTCCTGGCTCTCCAATAGATTGAGCCGAAATAATTCCTACAGCTTCACCAGGTCTAACAAGCTTTCCTTCTCCTAAATTTACACCATAACATTTAGCACAAATTCCTTTTTTGGCTTTGCAAGTGATAGGAGTTCTAATATTTACACTTTTAATACCACTTTCTCCTAAAGTTTTAGCTTTTTCCTCATCAATCAAGGTTCCTTCAGCAAAAAGAACTGAATTTGTAATAGGATCAATAACATCTTCAGCTAAAACTCTACCTAAAATTCTTTCTTCTAGAGTCTCTATAATTGAACTATCTGCAGTAATTTCATTGATTTCTATACCTTCATGAGTTCCACAATCTTCAATAGTAATTTTTACATTTTGTGCTACATCAATAAGTTTCCTTGTTAAATAACCAGCATTTGCTGTCTTAAGTGCAGTATCAGCAAGACCTTTTCTAGCTCCGTGTGTAGATATAAAATATTCAAGAACATTTAATCCTTCACGGAAGTTAGAAATAATTGGTGTTTCTATAATAGAACCATCCGGTTTAGTCATAAGTCCTCTCATAGCAGCAAGCTGAGAAATTTGAGCTGCACTACCTCTAGCTCCAGAATCTGCCATCATATAAATAGAATTGAAACCATCTTTATCTTTTTCTACTAAATCCATCATCTCTTTTGAAAGAATATTATTAGTACTTTTCCAAATATCTATAATTTTATTATATCTTTCACCCGAGGTAATAAGTCCAAGATTATAAGAATTTTGAATTTCTCTTACTTGTTTTTTAGCTTCATTGATTGCTTTTTCTTTATTTTTAGGAACAATAATATCTGCAATAGATATAGAAACTCCAGCTTTTGTAGCATATTCAAAACCAAGATTTTTTAATTTATCCAAGAAACTTGCAGTAATTTCTAAACCACCTTGTTTATAAACATAATCTACTAAAGCAGCAATATCTTTTTTCTTTAAAACTTTATTCCAACTATATTCTGGAACAAAATCAGGTAAAATTGATTTAATAATTAAACGCCCTGCCGTTGTTGTAATTTTGCGTCCATCTATAAGAGTTTGGATACTTGCGTGAATATCGAGACTTTTTGATTCTAAAGCCATCATCACTTCATCAATTCCTGTGCAAATTTTATGAGCACCTTTTGCCCCTGCTTTTTCTAAAGAAAGATAATAAATTCCTAAAACCATATCTTGAGAAGGAACAGTAACAGATTTACCACTTGCTGGCAAAAGAATATTCATTGATGAGAGCATAAGAACTTTACATTCTGCAATAGCTTCTTGAGATAAAGGAACATGAACAGCCATTTGATCCCCGTCAAAATCCGCATTAAATGCAGCACAAACTAAAGGATGTAGTTGTATTGCTTTACCTTCAACTAATACAGGATGAAAAGCTTGTATAGAAAGTTTATGTAGAGTTGGAGCACGATTAAGCATAACAGGATGCCCTTCAACAACTTCTTCTAAACACTCCCAAACTTCATTTGTTTTATTTTCTATCATTTTCTTAGCTTGTTTTACTGTTGTAGCATAGCCTTTTTCTTCTAATTTAGCTAAAAGATGTGGTTTAAAAAGTTCTAGAGCCATTTTTTTAGGCAAACCACATTGATCCATTCTTAATTTTGGACCTACAACAATAACACTACGACCAGAAAAATCAACCCTTTTTCCAAGTAAATTTTGTCTAAATCTTCCTTGTTTTCCTTTAATGATTTCACTTAAAGATTTTAAAGGACGTTTATTTGCACCTTTTACAGCATTAGCACGACGTCCATTATCAAAAAGTGCATCTACGGCTTCTTGAAGCATTCTTTTTTCATTTCTTATAATGATCTCTGGTGCATCAAGCTCCATAAGTTTTTTTAAGCGTGTATTTCTGTTAATAACCCTACGATACAAATCATTAACATCAGAAACAGCAAATTTTCCACCATCTAGAGCAACCAAAGGACGTAAATCTGGTGGTAAAACAGGTAGATTTGTAATCATCATCCATTCAGGACGATTTGGTACTGCATCCTCGCTATCTGTATTAGCATTTAGATTTGAATTTAAGAAATTTTCTACTACTTTTAAGCGTTTAATGATAGTCTTTTTCTTTGCTTCTGAATTTGTAGCATTCATTTCTTCTTTTAATTGATTTAAAAGTGAAACAAGATCTAAGTTTGCAAGTAAATCTCTAACAACTTCGCCACCCATTCTTGCTTTAAATCCACTATTTTCATAACGTTGCATTAAATTTTGATATTGCTCTTCATTTAAAACATCGCAAAATTCTACTTTTTTAGTATTTTCATTATCATAATATGCATCGCCAGGATTTTCAACAATATAAGCCTCATAATAAAGCACACGCTCAAGGTCTTTCATCTTAACACCAAGTAAAGTTCCTATACGACTTGGTAAAGAATTTACATACCAAATATGAGCTACTGGAGTTACAAGTTCAATATGCCCCATTCTTGAACGACGCACTTTAGAATTTGCCACCTCTAC
This sequence comes from Campylobacter sp. 2018MI34, assembly GCF_016598975.1. Taxonomy (NCBI): domain Bacteria; kingdom Pseudomonadati; phylum Campylobacterota; class Epsilonproteobacteria; order Campylobacterales; family Campylobacteraceae; genus Campylobacter; species Campylobacter sp. 2018MI34. Next base: position 61,190 of record NZ_JAENKS010000002.1, on the reverse strand, counting down.
TCCACATTTTTCACATTTAACACCTTTAAAACGCATTTTCTTATACTTACCGCAAAGGCATTCATAATCACGTATAGGACCGAAGATTTTAGCACAAAAAAGCCCATCTCTTTCTGGTTTCAAGGTTCTATAATTAATTGTTTCAGGCTTTTTAACCTCTCCGTATGACCAAGATTTAATTTTTTCAGGACTAGCAAGTCTTAATTGAAAAGCTTCAAAATCTCTTGGTCTTGCTTCTTCCTTGATTTCTATAATTTTAAGCTTACTCATTATCTTCTTCCTTATCAAAAATTTCAACATCTAAAGCAAGAGATTTAAGTTCATTAGTTAAAACAAAAAATGTTTCAGGAATTCCTGTTGCTGGAACATTTTCTCCTTTAGTTAAAGCTTTATAAGCGCTAAATCTTCCTTCAACATCATCTGATTTTATTGTGAGCATTTCTCTTAAAGTATGCGCAGCTCCATAAGCTTCAAGTGCCCAAACTTCCATTTCACCAAATCTTTGACCTCCAAATAATGCTTTTCCTCCGACAGGTTGCTGGGTTACTAAACTATAAGGACCTGTACTTCTTGCATGAACTTTTTCATCAACTAGGTGATGGAGTTTTAACATATACATACATCCTATATGAACACGTTCTGCTATTTTTTCTCCAGTTCTTCCATCATAAAGCTCTGTTTTACCATCCATATCAACTTTAGCAATTTCAAAGAGTTTTTCAAATTCTTCTATATTAACTCCCTCAAAAACTGGAGTAGCAAATTTAACCCCTTTACTCCAATCTCTAGCATAATTTAAAATTTCTTCATCACTTAATTTTTTAATAAAATTTCTTTCATTTTCAAGTCTTGGAATAGAACAAATCTCAAGCATTTTTGCTCTTAATTCTTTAATAAAATCTTTTTGTTTTCTATCAAAAATTTCTTGAATTTGATCTCCTAATCTTAATCCAACTAACCCTAAATGGCTTTCTAAAATTTGACCTATATTCATACGACTTGGAACACCGAGTGGATTAAGAGCTATATCTACACTTTTACCATTTGGTAAATATGGCATATCTACCTCTGGAACTATGGTAGAAACTATACCCTTATTTCCATGGCGTCCTGCCATCTTATCACCAACCTTGAGTTTTCTTTTTGTAGCAATATAAACTTTAACAAGTTTTACAACTCCACTTGGCAAAATATCATCTTTTTCTAAAATTTCTAATTTCTCATCATGTTCACTCTTAAGTTTTTTCTTTTCATTTTGGAAGTGATTTTTCAAATCATCGTATTCTTTTTGTACTTCTTTAGAATAAGATTTAATCAAAGAAGCAAGAGTGAAGCGATTGATTTTTTCAAGTTCTTTAATATCTACTTTTTGACCCTTCTTATAAGTTTTATTGTTAATTTTTTGCTCACTATTTAAAGGAGAATTAGATAATAAAGCACACACTCTTAGCATCTCTTCTCTATCCATCATCAGAAGTCTATCGTGATGCTCTTTTTCTAAAGTCATTTTTTCTTTATCATAAGATTTTATAGCTCTATCATCTTTATCATAACCTTTTTTAGTAAAAATCTTAACATCAACTACAACACCTTCTAAAGAAGCAGTTGCATATAAAGACTTATTTACAACATGACCTGCTTTTTCTCCAAAAATTGCTCTTAATAATCTTTCTTCCGGAGTAGGTTTTACTTCACCTTTTGGAGAAACTTTACCTACTAAAATCATGCCTGGTTTTATATGTGTTCCTATTTTGGCTATACCACTTTCATCCAAATGAGCAATATCTTCTTCTTTAACATTAGGTATATCTTTAGTAATCTCTTCAACACCATCTTTTAATTCTCTTGCTTCAATTTCTTTTTCATAGATATGCACACTTGTAAAAGTATCTTCACGTATAATTCTTTCACTTACTACTATAGCATCCTCATAGTTATAACCATTCCAAGGCATAAAAGCTATTAGTGCATTTTTTCCTATAGCAAGTTCTCCTTGATCCATACTTGGACCATCAGCTATAATTTGACCTTCTTTTATAATATCACCTTTTTTAACAATAGGGTGTTGAATATAATTTGTATTTTGATTTGTTCTTAAATTTTTTTCTAGGGTATAATGATCTATAAATGGACCTTTATCATCTTCACCTAAAATAAAAATACTTCTATTATCAACTTTTTCTACCACTCCTCCTCGTTTAGCTTTTACAGCTTCCCAAGCATCTCTAGCAATAATTTTTTCCATACCAGTTCCAACGATTGGGGCACTAGAAGTTAAAAGTGGCACAGCTTGACGTTGCATGTTAGAACCCATTAAAGCTCTATTAGCATCATCATGCTCTAAAAAAGGTATCAAAGAAGCAGCTACACCAACAATCATACCTGAACAAAGATCGATAAGTTGCACCTCTTCACGTCTTGCAAGTATAGTTTCACCATCCTGTCTTGCTTCTACAAAATCTTCTATTATATTACCATTTGAATCAATTTTTGTTGAAGCAGGTGCTATAAACATTCCTTCTTCTTGAGTAGCGGTTAAATATACAATTTCATCAGTTACTTTTCCATTAACAACTTTTTTATAAGGAGCTTCTACAAAACCCAATTGATTCACTTTAGCATAGGTTGAAAGTGTATTAATAAGACCTATATTTTGACCTTCTGGAGTTTCAACAGGACAAATTCTACCATAATGAGTAGCATGGACATCACGTACCTCAAATCCTGCTCTTTCTTTAACCAAACCACCTTCACCTAAAGCCGATAAACGACGTTTATGAGTAATCTCACTTAAAGGATTTGTTTGATCCATAAATTGAGAGAGCTGTCCGCCTGTAAAAAATTCTATAATAGTTGTAGTGATCATTTTAGGATTGATTAAATCATAAGGCATTATTTTATCTATGTCTGTATTTAAAGAAGTAAATTTATCTCTTATTGCCTTTTGCATTTTAGCTAAACCTAAATGTAATTCATTAGCTAAGAGTTCTCCAATAGAGCGAATTCTACGATTACCTAAATGGTCTCTATCATCAATATGACCTTTTCCATTTTTAACTTTAATTAAATATTTTGCTGTTTTTATAATATCTTCATTGGTTAAAATAGTTAAATATTCTGGAACATCAAGTCCTAATTTATGATTCATTTTCATACGACCAACTTTTGTAAGATCATATCTTTCAGGATTGAAAAATAAATCATTAACAAAGGCTTTAGCTGCATCTTTAACTACAGGCTCTCCTGGACGCATTACTTTATAAATTCTAATTGCTGCTAAATCATTTTCATCATCGATATTTTCACTTTGTTTTAATAATTTTAAAGTTTCATTATCTTGTGCAAAAGAATTGATAATTGCAGCATCTACTCCATTGGCTAAGTCATTAGCAATGTCAAAGCTTTTTTGTTCTTTTATTTTTGCCAATTTTGCTTCATCGATCAAAGTTAAAGAGTCAAATAAAATCTCTCCTGTTTCTTTATTGATAATAGGATTTGCTAAATAACGATTTAAAAGAACTTCGATAGGATATTCTATCCATTTTAAGCCATCTTTTAAAAGTTGTTCTGCTTTTTTTCTAGTCAATCTTTTTCCAGCTTGATGAACAATTTTACCTTTTTCGTCTTTAATATCATATTCTATTCTATCCATAAAATCATTTGGATTAAATTCTGTTAAAAATTTATCTTTTTTAACATGGATAGTTTGTATAGGATAAAATAATTTAATAATATCTTGCTTTTTATAACCCAAAGCTCTAAAAAGCATAGTTACTGGAATTTTTCTTCTTTTATTAATCCTTACATAAAGTACATCTTTTGCATCATATTCAAAATAAAGCCAAGAACCACGATCTGGAATTATTTGAGCTGTATAAACCAACTTATTTGCAACTGTAGAGCTTTCTTCTTCTTTAAAAATTACCCCAGGACTTCTATGTAATTGATTTACAACAACTCTCTCAACTCCATTGATAATAAAAGAAACTCTATCAGTCATAAGAGGAATTTCTCTTATAAAAATTTCTTGTTCTTTAATATCTTTTACACCAATTTTCTCACCTGTTTTTTCATCTTTTTCATGCAAGGTAAGACGGATTTTCATTTTTAAATTTACTGAATAAGTTAAACCTCTTTCCATACATTCTCTAATGGTATATTTAGGCTTGCCTATTTCACTGCTAACATATTCTAAACTCAATCTATTTTGAGGATCATGTATTGGAAAAATAGATTTAAAAACTTTTTCTATACCACTTTCGTTATTATTAAGATTTAGAAAATAATCAAAGCTTTTTTTCTGTAATTGTAGAAGATTAGGAATTTCTATTTGTTTTGAAATATTTGAGAAATCTACTCTTAAACGATTTCCTAGTTTATTATTTGACATATTGCATACCTCATATGGTAAATTTAAAAAAGAAGACCTAAATATTAGGTAAAAAATAAAAATAAAGAAGACTTAACAAAAGTCTTCTTAAACATAAAACTATTTAAGTTCTACTTTAGCGCCAGCTTCTTCAAGTTGCTTTTTAGCCGCTTCAGCATCTGCTTTAGCTACACCTTCTTTTAAAGTAGAAGGAGTTTGCTCAACAGCATCTTTTGCTTCTTTAAGTCCAAGACCTGTTAAAGCACGAACAATCTTAATTACTTCAATTTTCTTAGCACCACTATCAGTTAAAATAATATCAAATTCAGTTTTTTCTTCAGCACCTCCAGCAGCACCTCCAGCAGCACCTCCAGCAGCTGCAACCATTACAGGAGCAGCAGAAACACCAAATTTTTCTTCAAATTCTTTTACTAATTCTGATAATTCAAGAACACTCAAATTTGAAATATATTCTAATACATCTTCTTTTGTTATTGCCATTTTTTATCCTTTATTCTGATTCTTTTTTATTTTTTAAAGCATTTAAACCTATCGTAAAGTTGGTAATAGGCGCATTCCAAACCTGCAAAAGCATAGCAAGCAACTCATTACGTGAAGGCATTTTAGCTAAAGCTTTAACTTTAGATACTTCAACAACTTCACCATCCACAAAAGCGCTTTTAATTTTAAAGCATTCGTTATTTTCTTCAAATTTTGCAGCTACTTTTGAAACACTTAACTGATCTTCTCCCCAAAGATAAATATTTGTATCTTTGAGTGTTAAGCCTGTTTTACCGGAATTTGAAAGAGCAATATTAGCTAAAGTATTTTTGATTATTTGAACTTTAACATTATTTTCTCTTGCATTATTTCTAAGCTCTTCAAGTTTCTTAGTTTTTAAACCTTTATAGTCACAAACTATAATAGCTTCACTAGCTTTAAAACCTTCTTCAAGCTTAGCAATAATTTCAACTTTTTCGCTTCTAGTCACATCTTCTCCTTTCCGATTGAGATTTCAAGTAGAGTAGATAAAAATCTAATTAAGTATAAATACCTCGACTATCTTCAATCTAAAATAAATATTTCAAGAAAAAAAATTTCTTCAAATATTTATTTTTAAGTTACCTTTTATTTAAGGCAACTTATTTCATATCTAGCAATTCTTGAACTTCAAGCTTCAACGAAGGACTCATAGTTAAACTCAATGCAGCGCTTTTAATATATCTTCCTTTTGCAGCTGCTGGTTTATGCTTATTAATTGCTTTGACAAAAGTAGTAATATTATCAAATAATTTATCTTTAGAAAAGCTTACTTTTCCTAATCCTGCGTGAATATTTCCTTGTTTATCTACACGGAAATTTACTTGACCACTTTTTGCATTATTAACCGCTTGTGCTACATCCATTGTTACTGTTCCAGTTTTAGGATTTGGCATCAATCCTTTAGGACCCAAAATACGACCAACTTTACCTACTAAACCCATTAAATTTGGTGTTGCGATTAAAACATCGAAATTCATATTACCTTTTTGAATCTCTTCAATCAATTCATCACTGCCAACAATATCAGCTCCAGCATTTTTAGCTTCATCTGCTTTTGCATCTTTTGCAATAACTGCTACACGAACTTTTTTACCTGTTCCAGCCGGAAGAACAACTGAACCACGAACCATTTGATCTGCATGTCTTGGATCTACATTAAGTTTAAGAGCAATTTCAACTGTTTCATCAAATTTAGCTGAAGCTAAAGTTTTAATATTGTCAATTGCTTCATTTAAAACATAGTTCTTTTTTAAATCAACTTTTTGTGATAATTCTTTTAGTCTTTTAGTAATTTTAGCCATTTATTTTCTCCGCATTTTTAAAGTGCTTCCGCCTTTTGGCGGTAAATTTTAAATATTAATCAACTATTTCAACACCCATAGAACGTGCTGAACCTGCAATAATTTTTGCAGCTTGATCTTTATCTTTAGTGTTTAAATCAGCAAGTTTTTTATCAACAATTTCTAAAACTTGAGCACGAGTAAGCTTACCTACTTTATTTTTAAGCGGATTATCCGCACCTTTTGAAATTCCCGCAGCCTTTTTAATAAGATCAGTAGCAGGAGGTTGCTTAGTTATAAAAGTAAAACTCTTATCAGCATAAACAGTAATAACAACAGGGATATTAAAACCTGCCATATCTTTTGTTCTTTCATTAAAAGCTTTACAAAATTCCATAATATTTACACCCTGTTGGCCTAAAGCTGGACCAACTGGAGGTGAAGGATTTGCTTTTGTAGCAGCAATTTGTAATTTTATTTCGCCTACAACTTTTTTTGCCATAACCAATATCTCCTTAAAATTAAATACCTAAAGTATTATATTATCTTTTCAACTTGAGAATATAAAATTTCCACTGGTGTTGAACGTCCAAAAATAGAAACATTAAGTTTCAATAACCCTCTAACCATATCATATTCTTCTACTATTCCAGTAAAATTAGCAAAAGGTCCTTCAATAATTCTAACATTTTCGCCTTCATCAAAAGCAATTTTAGGTTTAGGAGCTGCTTTATGATGTACTTTTTCCAAAATTAAATCAATGTCTTTTTCATTTAAAGGAGTTGGTTTTTTAGATTCTCCAATAAAACGACCTACTTTTGGAAGTGATTGAATACGATGCCAAAGCTCTGTATTTAAATCCAAACAAGCAAAAACATATCCTGAATAAAGACTTCTTTCGCTAATTTTTTCTTTTCCATTTTTAAATTCTATAACATCTTCAGTTGGAACAACAATTTCTTTAAGTTGCTCTTCAATTCCATTATCTTTTACTAAATTTTCAATAGCTCTTTTAACTGCCATTTCACTACCAGCATAAGTTTGAATAGCATACCATTTATGATTATTCATTAGTTTCCTTTATTTAATAATTAAAGAAATAACTGATGACATTATCCAATCTACTAATGCCAAAAATAAAGAAACTACTGTTACAACCACAAATACAGTGATATAAGCATTTCTTACTTGTTCTTTTAAAGGAAAAATTACTTTCCTTAATTCTGTCTTCGATAATTTAAAATAAGTGATTAATTTTTCCATTTATATCAACCTTCAATATGGCAGGGCAAGAGGGATTCGAACCCCCAACCATCGGATTTGGAATCCGGCGCTCTACCATTGGAGCTATTGCCCTATAAAAATTAAAAAGATTAACTTTTTAATTTAACTTCTTTATGTAAAGTATGTTTTTTTAGTCTTGGGCAATACTTTTTTAATTCTAATTTTTCAGTGGTATTTTTACTATTTTTATAAGTGCTATAATTTATATCACCACATTCTTCACATTTTAAACCTATTTTAACTCTCATTTTAATTCCTTATAAAAGTCAAGATTTTAAAAACCTTGACTTTAAAAATTTATATATTATTTAAGTATTTTTGTAACAACACCAGAACCAACTGTTTTTCCACCTTCACGGATAGCAAAACGAGTTCCTTCTTCTAATGCAACTGGTGCGATTAAGCTTACAGAAATTCTTACATTTTCACCTGGCATAACCATTTCAACACCTTCAGCTAACTTAATAGATCCAGTTACATCTGTTGTTCTTACGTAAAATTGTGGTCTATAATTATTAAAGAATGGAGTATGTCTACCGCCTTCATCTTTATTTAAAATATAAACTTCAGCTTCAAAATCTGTATGAGGTGTTATTGATTTAGGTTTAGCAAGTACCATTCCGCGGATAACATCTTCTTTTTTTGTTCCTCTTAGAAGAACTCCAACGTTATCACCTGCTTCACCTTGATCCATCTCTTTTCTAAACATTTCTACACCAGTAACTGTTGTAGTTTGAGTATCTCTAATACCAACAATTTCAACAGTATCTCCAACTTTAACAATACCTTTTTCAATTCTACCTGTAACAACTGTTCCACGACCAGAAATTGAGAAAACGTCTTCAATTGGCATTAGGAAATCTTTTTCTGTATCACGAGTTGGTGTTGGTATATAACTATCAACTGCAGCCATAAGATCAAGTATTTTTGCCGACCATTCACCATCTTGGCCAGCTTTAGCTTCTTCCAAAGCTTTAAGTGCTGAACCAGAAATAATAGGAGTATCATCTCCAGGAAAATCATAAGAACTTAATAATTCTCTAATTTCCATTTCAACTAACTCTAAAAGCTCAGCATCATCTACCATATCTGCTTTATTCATAAAAACAACAATATAAGGAACTCCAACTTGACGTGAAAGTAATATATGCTCTCTAGTTTGTGGCATTGGACCATCAGCAGCAGAAACAACAAGAATAGCCCCATCCATTTGTGCTGCACCCGTAATCATATTTTTAACATAGTCAGCGTGGCCAGGACAATCAACATGCGCATAGTGACGATTATCTGTTTCGTATTCAATGTGAGAAGTAGCAATTGTAATACCACGTTCTTTTTCTTCTGGAGCATTATCGATATTATCATAATCTTTAAGCTCTGCCAAACCTTTTCTTGATAAAACAGCAGAAATAGCAGCTGTTAAAGTTGTTTTACCATGATCAACGTGACCAATTGTTCCTATATTCACATGTGGCTTATTTCGTGAAAATTTTTCTTTAGCCATTTTTTTCCTCCATAATTAAAGTATAATTAAGCAAAGCAAGTCTATATTGTATAATTTTTTCAAATCAATGGAGCTCATAGCGGGAATTGAACCCGCGACCTCTCCCTTACCAAGGGAGTGCTCTACCTCTGAGCCATACGAGCGCTCAGAAAAATTATGTTTATAGACAACAAAAATCTAGGAGATATACTGTAAGTTTCAAAATAAATACAGCTCCCAGTTTATAATCTTGGAGCGGGAAACGGGACTCGAACCCGCGACCCTCAGCTTGGAAGGCTGATGCTCTAGCCAACTGAGCTACTCCCGCAAGCAATAATGGTGGTGAGTCGTGGATTCGAACCACGGAAGGCGAAAGCCAGCAGATTTACAGTCTGCCCTCGTTGGCCACTTGAGTAACTCACCAAAACGCTTTTTCTGGTCAAACACTGTTAAATGGAGCTGGTTAAGGGACTTGAACCCCCGACCTGCTGCTTACAAGGCAGCTGCTCTACCAACTGAGCTAAACCAGCAAAAATTAGGTTGTTATTTTATCTTAAAAAAAAAGTTTTGTCAAGATAAAATTAAATAATATTTATATTTTTAAACAAAAAATATAGAATAAAATTTAAATTTATAATTTTTAAGCTTTATATAGATTTTTATACTATAATTCTTAAAAATTAATATTATATTAAATATATTTTAATGATATCCTAATAATTTTTAAGACTCAAAATATTTAGTATTTTTACCTTGTTATTAAGTATAAATTTTATTTATAACTACTATATATATTTAAATTAATATTGATATTAATTTAAATATATTTTAGATTTATTTATAATAAATTTAAAATATAAGTTAATAAATAGTTAATAATGTTTATTATTAGCTATTTTTCTTAAATTTCTAAATTACAAGGTATTCTTATGAATAAATTCATATTAGGTGTTGCTAATTAACTTTATTTTTGGGAAGCAATCCTTTAAATGCAAAACAAAATACAAATGTTTTATTCAAGGATAAGCAACGCAAGATAATAATACAGCGCCAAGAATTTGAAGGTTATATCCATCAAGAAGATACCTTTTTAAATATTTAAAAGAGAATCATTCTATGTTTAAATACAAAAAAGAAAGTCGTATAGTTGGAAAATATGCTATAAACGATAGAGGAAAAGAGTATGCAGAATTTTCAATAGCCCAACATTCGCTGAGCAAAATCATCTTGCTAACACTTCTATAACTTATCATTTAGGAATGGAATCATTTTTAAATACTCCTAATAAATTTGAAGAAGTGAACAATAATCTTAAAAAGCCTATATATAATTTTCCCTCTAAGATCTTGCCATTAGGAATCTATCCTGATGATGTTTATGTAATAATTAGTACGCCGAGGACTAAAATATGGCTTTATTGATAAATGGTTAGTACGTGGAACTTATCACGTTGAGAATGGAATTAAGTAATATGACTGGAAAAATAGTAGCTGGAGGAAATCAATTCTCAAGATTATAGAGTGAGTTTTTAACTCCTGAAATAGCCAAAAAATGCCTAATTTTCAACAAGTTTTCTACTACTTTAGAAAAATTTGTAGAAAATGACTCAAAAGCATGGGGAATCAATTCTTATGTAGCTAACTATGGAAAAAATATACTTTTTCAACTGGGAAGTTCGTATTGCGAAACGTATCACTCATTTAAATTTGATTTTAAAAGTAAAGAAGAATTTTATAAAGCATTAGGTAATCCACAAAAACTAAGAAAACATACAATCTCTGAAGAAATTTCTTGTGAAGAATGTTAGTGGGTAGATTTAATTAATATAAAAATTTCAAGAATATTATGGAGTAAATCTTCTACCATCTAATTTAAAAATAAAAACAGAGATTTTTATGAATCATTTTGATTTTTTTAAAAATTTAAGCTATATTTATCTTTGTTTTAGAGTTAGATTATTTATCAATCTTTTATGAAATTTTAAAAAATAAAAATATTTTTAACACACTTAATAAAATATTGTATTTTTAACATTAATAGCTATTTTAATTCATATTTTGCATTAATCTTAAGATGGTATGTAGGAGAACACGCTCCTTAGAACATCTTATGAAAGTATGATTTATATAGTCTTAATTTGTGCAATTTACGGAATCCTTTTCTATAAAAAATCTTTTTTAACTCTTTGTATTGCAAATATTATGGCTAGAATTTCTTTATTTGCAGCTCATCTTGGCTTTATGGATCCACAAATTACAAATTTAATTCCTATTTTAAATCTTATTGACTTAATATTCACGTTTCTATCATAACCACAAGCTATGGATTTTTAGCTTTTTGTTTTCTTTTGGGAATTTTTAGTTTAATTTTACTTATCCTAAGAAATCCTAAAAAATCAAATTGATCAAATTATTTTAATATTCATTGTATTAATGAAATGGCTATGATTATAGTACTTGCTTTACTTACCGTAGGAAATTTTTAGGTAGAGTTTGGGTAAATGAAAGTTAGAAAAGGTATCGGGGCTAGGACCCAAAAGAAACGTGGGCTTTAATTTCCATTATAATTTATACTATAATTCTTCATTTAAGACTTTTGTCAAAATTTAATTCTCCTTTTATTTTTATAGCTGCAAGTGTTTTAGAATTTTATTCTATTTTAATGACTTATTTTGGAGTTAATTTTTATTTATCAGGTCTTCATTCTCATGTAAACGGAGATCCTATATTTATACCAAAATTTTTATATTTTTTACTTTTATCTTAATTTTTATAGCCTTTTTTAAAAGAAATTTAAAAAATCCAATTTAATTATCCAAAATAGTTTGCAAGTATTAAATCTATTTTAATAATAAATAGATTTATCTTACTTTTAAAATGAAATAAATATAAAATAATTAATATAACTTTTTTTAAATTTTTATAAAATATTTTAAACTTAATAATATTCTTTTTATAACTTAATTAAAATGATATTTTTATACTTATAAGTTTTATACATTTTTAAATTAGTAATATTTAGATTTTAATAAAATTTAGAAAAACAAATTCTTAAAATTTTAACTTTATTCTCTTTTTGATTAATATAAAAATAAATTAAAATTTTAGCACAAGAGAGATATAAAATCACTCTTGCAAATGATGATTTGATATCAGTATTTTGTTAAATTATTTATTATAGCTAAATAAATTAAGAAATTTTTTAGCTCTTTCTGTGTTAGGATTTTTAAAAAATATTTCAGGAGAATTTTCTTCAACTATAGTGCCATTATCCATAAAAATGATTCTATCAGCTACCCCTTTAGCAAAAGCCATTTCATGAGTTACTATAATCATAGTCATACCCTCTTTTGCAAGATTAAGCATTACCTCTAAAACCTCACGTACTATCTCAGGATCTAAGGCTGCTGTAACCTCATCAAAAAGCATTAATTCAGGATTCATACACAAACTTCTAACTATAGCTATACGCTGTTTTTGGCCACCACTTAATTCTCTAGGATAAGAATCAATTTTATGAGATAAGCCAACTTTATCAAGCCATTTTTTTGCCTCTTCTAAAACTTCTTCTTTATCTCTTTTTTGAACTTTTATAGGTCCTAAAAGTATATTTTCTCTTACACTTAAGTGCTCAAAAAGCTCATAAGATTGAAAAACCATTCCAATCTTTTGACGAATTCTAGTCCAATCTTTAAAATCTTTTGTTATTTTTTCTCCATTGATATAAATACTTCCATCAGCGATTTCTTCAAGCCCATTAATACAACGTAAAAGAGTTGATTTCCCACATCCGCTAGGTCCTAAAATTACAAGAGTTTCTTTTTGTTGCAATTCCAAATTGATATTTTTTAAAGCATGATGATTGCCATAATATTTTTGTAAATTTTCTATTTTTAAGATACTCACATTAGCTCCATTTTTTTTCTAAAATTCGAGAATATAAAGAAAGAGGATAGCAAATTATAAAATATATAATAAAAATTAAACCATAAATAATAAAAGGGGCAAAATCATTTTTATTGTGAAATTCTATAATTTGTTGTCCAACTTTAACAAGTTCAACGCTTCCAATTAAATAAGCAAAAGTAGTGCTTTTTACCATACGTGTTAATAAATTCATACTAACAGGAGTTAATCTTCTAAAAGCTTGAGGTATGATAATATAAATAAAACTTTGTAAAGAATTTAACCCTAAAGAAGCAGCGCTTTCATACTGATGTTTAGGAATACTTTGCAAAGATGAACGCACTAAATCCATCATCTCAAAACTTCCCCAAATACTAAAAACAATAATAGCTGAAGTTTTACTATCTAAATCAATACCAAGCCATCTTGAAAGCCCAAAATAAACGATAAAAAGCCAAACAAGCAATGGCATTACACGTATAAATTCTAAACCAAAACGACAAAATGCATAAATATAAGGATTTTTAAGAACCATTAAAATTCCCAATATAAGACCACCAAATGAAGTTACAATAATACTTATAAAAGAAATTTCAAATGTAACAAAAAGTCCTTGTGCTAATCTTAAAAAAGTATCTTGATTTAAAAGATCAAGCATGTCTTAGCCTTTTTTCAATATAAGATAAAATTAAAGATAAAGGTAAAATAATACACAAATATCCCAAAAATAACATAAATAAAAGTTCATCTGTTTTATAGGTGAGAGAATTTAATCCTTTCATTAAATTTACCAAATCTGGTAAAGCTATAATACTCACAACAGATGTCTCTTTAATTAAAAAAATAATATTTGCACTAATACTTGGCATAGAAATGGCTAAAGCTTGTGGAAAAATAACAAATCTTAAATTCTGAAAAGAAGTAAGTCCTAAAGAAAGCCCTGCTTCAAATTGTTGTTTTTTTATAGCATCAAAACCAGATCTTAAACTCTCAGCCATATAAGCCCCGCCTAAAAAACTAAGTCCAGCTATAGCACAAGCAAAGGCTGGACGCAAGCTTTCATCAACACTAAAACATATTAAATTTAAAATAGGCATTTGCTCTAAATGTATATTTAACTTTGGTAAAGCATAATATAGAAAAAAAAGCTGTATCAGCAAAGGAGTATTTCTTGCAAATTCTATATAAATATTACAGATATATTCAAAAATACGTATTTTAAAATAAGATACTATAACGCAAAATACTCCGATGATTAAAGAAAAAACAATTCCAAAAAAACTTAATTTTATAGTAAGAAAAGCTGCTTTTGCAAAAGCTGGAGTATAATGCAATAAAAAATTAAAATCCATTCGAAGCTTCCTTAAAATAATACGCTAAAATTTTTTATAAGTTTTTCTTTATCTAAAATAATAATTTTACCTTTATTAGTTGTTAATATATTATTGTTTTTAAATTCTTTTAAAACTCTAGATAAAGACTCTACTCTAACATTTAAATCAAGTGCGATTTGTTTTTGAGTGATTATATCTAATTTCTGCTCATTTTCCAAAATATAATAAGCTATTTTCTCTTTTAATTCTAAAGAATTTTGTAAAAGCTTTTTTTCTAGAATTTTAATTTTCTCAAATAATGAAGCAATGAGTAAAAAATTAAATTTTGTATTCTCTAAACATAAATTATAAAATTTTTCAAAATTAATTTCTAAAATCTCACCCTCTTCTTCAAATTCAGCATTAGCTGGATATTTTAATCTTTTAAAAGCAGGCATTTCAGCTATAAAACTTATAGGCAAAAAACGATGCAAAGTCATTTGTTTATCATTTATGCTTTTATAGATACGCACTTTTCCTTTTAAAAGTATAAAAAAATTTTTAGCTTGTTCTTCTTCATAAAATAAAATATTATTTTTTTTATATTTTTTAATATTTCCTATTTTATATAAAAAATTTAAATAATCTTCCATTTTTCCTCATTTTAACATAAGTTAATGTTTAAATCATTTTAATCTGATATATTAACTATAAAAAATTAATAAAGGAACAAAGATGATCTATGAAACAATTAATCAAGAATCTATTTTAAAACTTATGGATATTTTTTATGATAAAGTTAGAAAAAATGAAAAATTGGGACCTATTTTTAATAATGCCATAGGAGTAGATAATCAAAGTTGGCAAGAACATAAAAAGAAAATAGGAAATTTTTGGATGGGTATGCTTTTGGGAGAAGGAGATTATAAAGGACAACCGCTTAAAGCACATATTGAATTACCACCTTTTCCAAGAGAATTTTTTGAAGTTTGGCTAGAGCTTTTTAGTGAAAGTTTAAAAAATGTTTATACAGATGAAACGGCAAATATTATATTACAAAGAGCTAATATGATATCAAGTCATTTTCAAAATATGCTTTATCATTCCTAATAAATCTTTTAATACAAGAGGTTGTTTTTAAACCTCTTAATATAAAAAATTATACTTTTATCTTTTCTAAGTCTTTTTTTGCTTTTTTTAAAATACTCTCATCATTGAAATTAAAAAATTTAAAATCATTTCCATGTTGAGTAAAACCATCAAGCAAATCACCGCTTAAACGATTTTTAAGATCAAGTTCTGCAATCTCAAATCCATCTAGCGTTTTAGAAAATTCTAGTAATCTTTGAGGAATTTCTTTAAGCTTAGTGTATAAATAACAATAACTTTTAACACCATTTCTACCAACTCTACCACGTAATTGATGCAAAGTTGCAAGTCCTAATCTTTCAGCTCCAACTATAACAATAGTGCTAAGTCTTGGTAAAGAAATTCCCACCTCAACAACTGTAGTGCTAAGTAAAATATTGCCTTCATCTTTAAAAGATTGCAATATTTCATCTTTGTTCTTGTCCTTTCCGTGGGTAATAAAAACTTTCTCATAATGAGTTTTCCAATAATCGCTAGCTTGTTCTAAAGAAAGATATGGAATTTTATCACTTGGATTCACTAAAGGATATATAATAATAATTTGATGATTTAATTCAATCTCTTCTTTAATTTTTTTTTCAAGCAAAGCAAAACCTTCACTTTTAATACATAAAGTTTTAATTTCTTTTTTAAAGGGCATTTGTTTTATAAAAGAAAAATTTAAAAGTTCTGATTGTATCATACTAAGAGTTCTAGGGATTGGTGTAGCCGAAAATTGTATAAAATGTGGGCTAAATTCTCCATTTGATAATTCATAAATTTTTTGTCTTTGATTAGATCCAAAACGATGTTGTTCGTCAATCATAATTAAAACTGCCTTAAATTCTTTTAAATATGTAAGAGCGTGTGTTCCTATAATTAAATGAGCTTTTTTAATATTTTCTTCTAAATTTTTATCTTTTTTGCCTCCTCTAACAAATAAAACATTTATAAACTGGGGTAAAAGTTTTAATGCTTCATCATAAAGTTGCCTTGCTAAAATACTAGTTGGTGCCATCAAAATAGCTTGTCTTGGATAAACCATTAAAGCAGCACCTAATAAAACTAAAGTTTTGCCACAACCAACATCTCCCATAACTACACGTCTTTTAGCCTCTTTAGATTCTAAATCTTTTTTAATATCTTCTAAAGCTATAAGTTGATCTTTAGTTAATTTAAAGGGTAAATTTTTTATCCACGAATCAATTTTAAAAATTTCAAATTCATAACTTTTATAAGTTTTTCTTTTATTTCTCAATCGTTTTAAAAAATTAAAAATCTCTATATATTTTAAATCTTTTTCAAATTTTGAAAAATTTTGATATAAAATATAGCATTTCTCATCATAGGAATGTAAATTAAGAAGCAGATGAATATATTTTTCTTCAAGCTTGCTTTCTTTTAAGCTTTCAAAACTAAGATAATTTTGTATTAAATTTTGAATTTTTTCATCTCTAATACCAGGAATTTGATACTTTGGTATAAATCCCCCTATTTTATTTATAATTTTAGGATTATTAAATTGCCAGTTTTGATTAAAAAAATTTAATTTTGCACTAAAAATTAAAAAAGCACCTGTTTTTAAAAGCTTTATATGCCAAGTGCTGGGATTAAAAAAAACAAAATGAGCATCTATTTTCCATCCCTCACACTCACAAATTCCATAAATTTGATTTCTTCTTAAACTTACACTCTTAATTCTAACTTTTTGAGTACAGATTTCACCTTGTTTTGGAAAAGGGGTAGAATTTAAATTTTCAATTTTTTTAGGCAATATTAAAGCCAAATCAATAATATTTTTAATCCTTAATTTTTTAAAAAGTTCAAAATCCTTAAGATTAATCTTCATTTTTTAAACTTGCAAAACTAAGTTGTAAAATTTCATTATGCTTTTTAATATAAGCATTAATTTCATTTAAATTAACTTTCTCTATATTTTGAAGTTCATTTTTATAATATCCTAATTCTAAATCTCTATAAAATTCATAAAATGCTATATTTAATCTTTTGCTTAAACTCTCATATCTTAGAGGAGTATTGCCAAGTAAAAAATTTTTAGCTTGATTTAATTCTTCCTCATTAACTCCTTTTTCAACAAATTCATTAAAAACTTGTTTTATAATCTTTTTAGCTTCTTGTGCATTTTCATTTTTTGTTTGCAAATATCCAAAAATACGATTATATGATAAATTTAAATCAAGCATAGCATATGCTGAATAAGCAAGTCCTCTTTTAACGCGAATTTCTTCCATTATTCTAGAACCAAAACCTGCTTGCCCTAATATAAAATGAGAAATTTTAGCCATATAAATATCATTATCTTTAATATTTCCATAAAATGGAGAAGCAAAATAAATATAAGCTTGTTCGCTTTCTTTACGCACTAAACTAACATCTTTTATCTTTGAGGTAAGATTAAATTTTTTATCTGGAATTTTTTCTCCTTTAACTAAAGGATTTAAAATAAGTTCTAATAATTTTTGTATATCTTTTTTTACGAAATCTCCACCTAAAGTTATAATAAGATTGCTAAGATTTAAATGTCTTTTAAAAAAGTCTTTTAAATCTTTAAGTGTAATTTGCCTAATACTTTCTTCATTTCCATCATTAGGGCTTTGAAATTCTTTATAATCAAATGTATTAGAATTTAATAAATTCTTTGCTAAATAATCAAAATCACTATTTTTACTTGCTAATTCGCTTAAAGCAAGAAATTTATTTTTCTGTAATATTTTTTCATTAAAACGAGGTTTTTCTAATAAATTAGCCAAAGACTTAAAGGCAAATTCTTTATACTCTTTTAATAAAGAAAGATTAATTTCTAAAGTTTCAAATCCGCTACTAGCTGAGAGATTTATAGCTTTTAATTCTAATTCTTTAAAAAAATTATCATCTACTCCCTCATTTAAAATTCTTACCAACATTCTTGCAGTTCCTGGTATCAAATCAAAACTTCTACCACAATTTTTAAAAATTAATTTTAATACTATAATCGGAAGATCATTATTTTCTTCAAAAATCAAAGGAATTTTTGTATTTTTAAAATTTAAATATTCTAATTTCATTAAAACCTTTCTAAAATTTCATAAGCCGTATTTCTTTTAGCAGCTTTTTCACCTAAGCTTTGGATAAGTCTTATCATTTCATCTTGATTCATTTTATAACTTGCTCCAGCTGCTGAAACAACGTTTTCTTCCATCATAGTAGAGCCTAAATCATTGGCTCCAAATTTTAAAGCAAGTTGTCCTATTAAAGAACCTTGAGTTACCCAAGAACTTTGAATATTTTTAAAATTATCCAAATAAAGTCTTGATAAAGCAAGTAATCTTAAATAACGATTAGAACTTTGTTTTAAAATTTCAGGATGTTTTTTAATTAAAAGAGTATTTTCACTTTGAAAACTCCACAAAATAAAAGCTCTAAAACCATTTGTTTCATCTTGAAGCTCTCTTAAATATTCTAAATGTTCAATAATCTCTTCGTTTGTTTCTACGGTTCCAAACATCATTGTAGCAGTGCTTTTCATGCCAATTTTATGTGCGTTTTTATGAACTTCAAGCCAAGTTTTTACATCACATTTATTTGGAGCTATAATATCTCTTACTCTATCACTTAAAATTTCAGCTCCAGCTCCAGGGATGGAAAAAAGACCCTTGTCTTGAAGTCTTTTTAAAACTTGAATAATAGGAATTTTAGAAGCTTTTGCAATATAAGCAATTTCTACAGCAGAAAAACCATGGATTGTGATATCAGGGTAAGTTTTTTTAATCCAATCTACCAAATCCTCATACCATTCTATCTTAAGTTTTGGATGAACTCCACCTTGAAAAAGAATTTGAGTTCCACCTATAGCTTTAAGCTCTTCAATTTTTTTACCAATTTCTTCATAACTTAAAATATAAGCATCATCTTCTTTATGATGACGATAAAAAGCACAAAATGAACAATCAATACAACAAACATTAGTGTAATTAATATTACGATCTACTACAAAAGTTGTAATTTTTTCAGGGTGTAATTCTAATTTTTTTTTATAGGCCATCTCTCCTAGTTCTATTAAGCTTGCATTTTCAAGTAAATCTAGGGCTTCTTTTTTTTCAAGTCTTTTTTTCAAAACTTATTCCTTAATTTATAATCTCTAATAAATATTATAACATTTAAAAATATAAAATTGTGTTATAATTATAAGTTATGAATTATATAGATTTATTAAAAAATAATAAAAACATACGAATTTTGGCAAGTGTGCAGTTTGTCGTTTATTTTGGAGCTTGGTTTTCTCAAACTGGAGTTTATACTCTTTTAGTAAATTTAAATGCTCCAACTTGGGCTATTTCAATAAGTGCTATGCTTGCTTTTTTACCAGGAGTTTTACTCGCGCCTATTAATGGGGTCATCGTTGAAAGAAATAAACCTAAAAAATTATTATTAACGATGGCAAGTCTTGAACTGATATCTATTTTTATGCTTATTTTTGTTAAAGATCTTAGTATGCTTTGGCTTTTATTTGTTTTAATCTTTTTAAGACTTTGCGTTGCTTCAATTTATTTTCAAACAGAAATGAGTTTGCTTGCTAAAATACTTAATGCTAAGGAATTAAAACTCGTTAATGAAATGCATAGCATTATATGGGCTGTTTCTTATACTGCTGGTATGGCTATGGCTGGAATTTTTATTAATTTTCTTGGAATTCAAAATGCTTTTTTATTTGATGTTTTTCTTATTGGTATTGGCATCTTTTTTCTTACTAAATTAATCATTCCAGATTTTGAACGTAAAAAACAAAATAATTTCATCTTTATGATAAAAGATGGATTCTTATATATCTTTAGAAAAAAAATTATTTTACATCTTATAATGCTTCACGCCTTTGTTGGCATTACTGCATATGATGCTTTAGTGACGCTCTTAGCCAAACATCAATATAAAGAAGTATTATCTGCTGCTTTAGTAATAGGCTTTATTAACGCAATTAGAGCTTGTTCTTTAGCTATTGGACCAATTATTTTAAGTCGTTTTATCAATAGCAAAACTCTTGTTTATTTTTATATTGGACAAGGAGTAGGTATCATATTTTGGGCTTTAACTCAATTTAATTTTTATCTTTCCTTTTTAGGTCTAATAGCAGCAGGATTTTTTACCTCATCTCTTTGGGCTTATACTTATACTATGGTGCAAAAAAACTGCGATAAAGAATATTATGGAAGAGTTATAGCTTACACAGATATGGTTTATCTTACTTTTAGTGCTATTGTTTCTATTTTTATAGGTATTTTATTTGATTGGGGTTTAAATCTGCAAATGATTACTTCTTTGCTTGGTATTATTTTTATATTTGCTGCTTTTTATTGGAAATATTTTACAAAAGCTTATTCAAAAGAATTAAACTAATCTTTTATAATAATATTTTCCAAATTTTTAAAATAAAATAAATTTGCTCCATCTTGATAATTGTATTCAAGTTTTATACAATGAGATTCTAAAATAGTATTTACAATATAAAGTCCTAAACCAAAACTATCCTTTTGCTTAGAACCTTGAGTAAAAGCCTGAGTATAATACTCTAAAGAGTTATTTAGTTTATCTCCATAATTTTTAAAACAAATAAAATCTTTTGAAATTTCAATTTGCAAAAAATGCTCCTTAGAATACTTCACTCCATTATCAATCATATTTTTAATTGCTGTTGTAAAAAGTTTAAAATCAACACTAACAAAAAAACTTTCTTTTATAGAAATTTTAATATTTTTATCATCGTTCATTGCTATTTCTTTGGCTTCATCTAAAATATCTAAAATATTATATTTTTTTTTATTGATAAAAGCAGCACCTGAAGTAATTTGCTCAATCGCAGCAAATTCATTAATTAGAATTTCAAGACGATTAAATATTCCCTCTAAGCGACTTTTATATTTATTATCTTCAAGCATTTCTAGTGTAATTAAACCTTTAGTAATTGGAGTTTTAAGCTCATGCATAATATTTCTTAAAAAAAACTGACGCGATTGATTAAGTTTTCTAATTTGCACTATAGCCAAATAAAAAGCATTAGCAACTTGAGAAATTTCATCTTGCCCATTGCTTACATCTTCAATTGTATCAAGCTTATTAAGAGCAAATTTATCAATTTGTTTTTTTAAAGCTTTTAAAGGTTTTAATTTTTTAAAAATAAAAATATAAAGTAAAATCAAGATACATATTACAACTACTGCAATAACTTTTATCGTAAAATATCTATAACTTTGATAATCTTGATCATTATAGAGAAAAATTTTACCATTAAAAATGATATTAAGATAAACTTCTTTGTTATAGGATATTATTTCAATAAGACCATTATTTGTTTGCACTCTTGCTAATACTTCACCATAAAATAATATTTTTCTGATATTTTTTGGCTCTGTAATTTCATTCATTTTATAATTTTTAGTTTGTTCTTCAAATTCTTTTTCACTAATAATTCCACTAAAATACAATAATCTTGCATTAGCAATTAAAGAATATTTAGCATTAAGTTCATTGGTATAATTTTGCTGATCGTATTCTATCAGCCATAAAAAGGCTAAAATAACACTAACTCCAGCAAAAATAAAAATAAAAGTAATAATATAAAAAATTGATGATTTATTCATTGAGTTAATTTATATCCTATACCTCTTATAGAATGAATATATTTAGGTGTTTTTGGATCATCTCCCATTTTTTGACGAATGCGACTTATAATAACGTCTATGCTTTTATTACTTGAATCCTCACTAATAGAGCTACAATTATAAACAAGTTCTTCACGGCTTACCACACCACCTTCTTTTTTGATCAAGTAACTTAAAATGTCAAATTCAGCATTTGTAAGATTTAATTCTTGTCCTTTCATTGTAATAGCATGCTTATATTGATCATAAACAAGATCTTTGCTGGCACGAGAAAAGGTATTTTTAGCATTTGAAATACGTCTTAAATGACTTCTAATTCTTGCTTGAAGCTCCTTAGGATTATAAGGCTTTGGCAAATAATCATCTGCTCCAAGCTCTAAAGCATTAACTTTATCACTAATATCATGCCTAGCACTTGAGATAATAATAGGGATATCATATTTTTTACGAATTTCTTCACAAACTTCAAGCCCATCAAGTCCTGGTAAAGTAAGATCTAAAATGACAAGCTCATACTCTTTTAAAGCAAGCTTTGAGAGCCCTATATAAGGCTCATGAGCAATATCAACTTTCATTTCAGATTTTTCCAAATACTCAGCTATAATTTCAGCTAATTCTAAATCATCTTCTATCATAAGAATATGGGTCATAAATATTCCTTAAAAATTTAAATAATAAATTATACTATAAATTAAATTTATTATTTTATAACAAGCAATGTAACAAAACCACTACGATAAACCCAAACTTTAATCCATTCTTTCTTTCCTATTTTTTTAAAAGCTTCGCTTAAATCTTTTAAATTTTTTATTTCAATTTGTTCAACTCCAACTATAATATCTCCTGTTCTAAATCCTGCATCTTTTGCTTTGCTTTTATTTTTAACCTCATCTACTAAAACACCATTAATATCACTTGGAATTTGAAGTTTTGCTTTTAAATTGGCATTAAGTTCTTTTAAATTTAAGCCATCAATAATATTAGTCTGATTTGTTTTAATCTCTTTATCACCTTTTAAAATAAAACTTACCTGTTTAACAACTCCATCTCTTTCATAGGTTATACTTATATTTTGATTAGGCTCTAAAGTTCCAATATAATTTTTAAGATCTGTTGGACTTTTAATAATTTTATCATTTACTTTTATAACTAGATCACCTCTTTTGAGTTTAGCATCATCTGCTGAGGATCCTTTTTGAATATCTGTAATTAAAGCTCCTTCTTGATTTTTGTAAGCTTTTTTAGTATCTCCTTGTAAAGCTGAAATAGTAACACCTAAAATTCCTCTTTCAACCTTACCATTTTGTATTAGTTTTTTTGAAATATCTTTAACCATATTAGAAGGGATAGCAAATCCTATACCATTGTTACCACCTCCTCTTGAGAGAATTGCTGAATTAATTCCCACAAGAAAACCTCTTGTATCCACTAAAGCTCCCCCTGAATTTCCTGGATTTATAGAAGCATCTGTTTGGATAAAATTTTCATATTGATTAAGACCAATATTATCTTTATTAAGAGCAGAAATGATACCACTTGTTACACTAAAACCTACACCAAAAGGATTTCCAAGAGCAAAAACTATATCACCTTCCATTAAATCATCAGAATTTGAAAAAGTTACAGCTTGAAGATTATTTGCCTCTATTTTTATTACAGCTAAATCTGTTTTCGGGTCTTTTCCTATAAGTTTAGCTTTATATTCTGCATCACTTCCTGGTAAATTTACCATAATATTATCTGCATCTTCTACAACATGATTATTTGTAACTATATATCCATCTTTAGAAATTATTACCCCAGATCCTAAAGAATTAACGACTTCTTTATCGCTTTTTCCTCTACGCTTTGGAAAATCAAAATCAAAAAATTGTTTAAAATAAGGATCATTAAAAAACTCTTCTAAAGGATTGGCTCTATCTGAATATTCTATTGTTTTAGAAGTTGAAATATTTACAACAGATTTTTTTACATCTTTAATAGCATCATGATAAGATAAAACTATATTAGAGCCATTAGCAGGATTTACACGATCTGGATTTGAGTTTGCCTCATTAAAAATAATATTTGCACTAAATAAGTAACTAGCCAAAGTAACGCATAAAAATATTTTTTTCATAATTATTTCCTTTCAATAGTAAAATTATTTTTTAATATAATTTGTATAAGTATAAATCTAAAAATTTACAAAATTGTAAATGAAAACTTGAGTATAAAAATTTATAAAACTTGATTGACTAAGACTAAAGTTTATGATATAATCTTAATAAAAATAATAAAAAAGTTTATTTTATAGTTTTAAATATTAAGGAAAATTATGAATAGTTTATATGAAACTTTAGGCGTATCAAAAAATGCAAGTAGTGATGAAATAAAAAAAGCTTATCGTCGCTTAGCAAGAAAATACCATCCTGACATAAATAAAGAAAAAGGCGCTGAAGAAAAATTCAAAGAAATTAACGCCGCATATGAAATTCTAAGCGATGACAAAAAAAGAGCACAATATGATCAATATGGAGATAGTATATTTGGCGGACAAAGTTTTCAAGATTTTTCACGTAATAGTAGTGGATTTGATATTAATGATATAATTAATGACCTTTTTGCAAGAAGTCAAGGGGGTGGGTTTAAAGGATTTAACTCACAAGGATTTGGAAGTAATTTTAGTGGATTTGGAGATTTTGAAGAGGATTTAGATGCTAATACCAATATTGAAATTCCATTTGAAATTGGTATTTTAGGGGGTGAATATAGTTTTAACTACAATGGAGAAAATATTAAAATCAAAATTCCCCATGGAATAAAAGATGGAGAAAAATTAAGAGCTAAAGGAAAAGGTAGAAAAAAAGGTTTAAAAGTTGGAGATCTAATTATTAAAGTAAAAATTCAAAAAAGCCCTATTTATGAAAGAGATGACGATGATCTTACAAGAAAATTT
Source organism: Campylobacter sp. 2018MI34 (assembly GCF_016598975.1). Taxonomy (NCBI): domain Bacteria; kingdom Pseudomonadati; phylum Campylobacterota; class Epsilonproteobacteria; order Campylobacterales; family Campylobacteraceae; genus Campylobacter; species Campylobacter sp. 2018MI34. Next base: position 36,294 of record NZ_JAENKS010000002.1, on the reverse strand, counting down.
GATATTAGTCTTAAAACAGCTTTATTTGGAGGGAAAGTTAGCATACAAACCCCGAAAAAAGAGGTGAATTTTAGTATTCCTCCTAATTCTAAAAATGGTCAAAAAATTCGTCTTAAGGGTTATGGAGTGCAAAATAGAAAAACAAAAATTTATGGAGATATGTATTTAATTTTAAATATTATTTTGCCTAACACTGATGATTTAGATCAAAATTTACTTACACTTTTAAAAGAAAAATTAAAGGATTAACATGGAACACAACTATGATGAACCAGTCTATTTAATAAGCGTTGTTGCCAAAGTTCTTAGCATACACCCTCAAACTTTAAGACAATACGAAAGAGAAGGTTTGGTTGAGCCTAGCAGAACAGATGGAAAAATTAGACTTTATTCTCAAAGAGATATTGATCGTATTAAACTCATATTAAGACTCACAAGAGATATGGGCATTAATTTAGCAGGAGTTGATGTTATTTTAAAACTTAAAAATCAAATTCAAGAATTTGAAAGTTTAATCAACGAACTGCGTTTAGAATTAAGCAAAAAAGAAAATGGAGGTAAATCAAAAGCTGTTATAAAACACCAAAGTAGCTTTGATTTGATTTTCTATGAGAAAAAATAATGGAAAATTTTTTACAAATTTTTTTAATTGCTGCTTCTAGTGTCATTGTTTTAAATGTAATTTTCAAAAAATTTGAAATTCCTACAATAATAGCTTATATTGTTACTGGAATAATTATTAGCCAAATTTATCATTTTAATGGAAATCACGAATTAACTGATATTGCTGAATTTGGTATTGTTTTTTTAATGTTCACTATAGGTCTTGAATTTTCTTTTAAACATCTTCTAGCAATGAAACAAGAAGTATTTTTAAATGGTAGTTTGCAAATGCTTACTTGTGGGCTTATTTGTAGTTTTATAGTTATATTACTTTTAGGACTTAAAAATGAAACAGCAATGATTGTAGGCTTTACCCTTGCCCTTTCATCTACGGCTATTGTTTTAAAAATTTTAAATGATAATGCAGACATTAATGAAGCTTATGGAAAAAAAGCACTTGGAATTTTGCTTTTTCAAGATATAGCTGTAATTCCTCTACTTTTAATTGTTGAAATTTTTTCTTCACAAAATACCAATGTATCTCAACTAGTATTAACTATTTTTATTAGTGCTATCATTTTACTTGCCCTACTTTACTTAATAAGTAAATATTTAGTTGATAGAATTTTTCGTTTTGTTATATATACTTCTTCTCAAGAAACTTTTATAGTAACTATACTTTTTATGGTAATTGGAGCAAGTTTTTTAGCGAATAATTTTGGTTTTTCTTATTCACTTGGTGCTTTTATAGCAGGAGTTCTTATAGCAGAAACTAAATACAAACATAAAATTGAAGCAGATTTGATCCCTTTTAGAGATTTGCTCTTAGGGTTATTCTTTATAACAATGGGAATGCAAATTCAATTTAATGTTGTCTTTGAAAACTGGTTTATTATATTATGTCTTACCTTTTTAGTTCTAGTCTTTAAATTTATAATTGTTTTTGGTTTTTTATTTTTATACACCAAAAAAAGTGTAGCCCTAAAAACTGCTTTTAGTATTTGTCAAATAGGAGAATTTGCTTTAGCAATTTTTTCACTTTTACAAGCTAAAGAAATGCTTGATCTTAAAATTGGCCAAATTCTCATTGTAACTTCTATTATAACTATGATACTAACACCTTTTATTTTAAATAATATAAGAAAAATTACAAATATAGTAGAAGATATAACTTTAACTCCTAATTTAAATCACAATATTCAAGATCAAACGATTCTTAAAAACCATTTAGTAATTTTTGGATATGGAAATTTAGGACAAGAAGTTGTGCAAAAAATAAAACGAACCGGTATTCCTTATATAGTTTTAGAAAATGATCTTAATTTAGTAGAACTTGGTCTAAGCCGTGGAGAAAATGTTTATTTTGCAAATGTAGCTCAAAAAGAGACTTTAAAAATTGCCAATATAGAAGAATGTGCTGTTGTAATCATTACTTTTAGTAATGAAAATAAATTAGCTATGCTTTGCCAAATTTTATCAGGTTTTTCAAAACCTATTGATATTATTATTCATATCAATGGAAATTTAGAAAAATTTCTTTTCTCAAATATCGATAAAAACATACACATTGTTAAATCAGAAAAAGTTTTAGCTAGAAATTTAGTTCAACAAGCTGTAGAATGTCGTATTCAAAAAAATATTTAAAGGATAATTTTGACCAAAAATGAAGAAAAAAAAATAAGAATTAAATATATAAGAAATTTAGAAAAATTTTTTAATGAAGCAAGTCTTTCTTTAAAAAAAGAAAATTTTGATTTAGAAAAATTTAGAGAAAAAGTTTTAAAAAATGCCCAAATTCTTAAAAAAGATCCTTTTGTTTTTATTAGTTCAAACTATATTAAGAACTTAGAAAATTTTGCTAATACCTGTTTAAATTTTTCTATGGAACAAAACGATCTTTTAAAACAAGTTCATTTTATAGAAAAACTTAAAAAAAACCAAAATTACAAGAAAGATAAATATAAAAATTATTTAAAGGAGTATATGTGATTAATGTTATTTTTGATATGGATGGAACTTTAATTGATAGTGCAAATGCTATAAGTGCTGCGGTAAATGAAATTAGAAAAGATCTAAATTTAAGTCCTCTTCCTAAAGAAACTATTTATCAAATTATTAATACACCAGGAATTAATTGGAGTAAAGAACTTTATAATATTGATGATGTAAATCATCCTAATTTTAAAGAAGGTTTTGAAAAATATTTTCTAAAACACTATGATCAAAGTGCGAATTTATACGAAGGAGTTTATGAAATTTTAGAATTTTTAAAAAATAAATCTTGTTATTTAGCCATTGCAACAAATGCTCCTCAAGGCTCTTTAACTGATATTTTAAAAAAACATAATATTATTAATTTCTTTAGTAAAATTTTAGGAGTAAGTGCAGGAATCAGTCCAAAACCAGATCCCATGATGTTAAATCTTATAAAAGCAGAAGCACCTTTTTCAACTAGCATTTTTATAGGTGATAGCTTAAAGGATAAAGAATGTGCCAAAAATGCCAATGTTATTTATTTTAATGCAAAATGGTATGCAAAAGAAATTTTAAAAGATGAATTTAGTAATGCTTTAGAATTAAAAGCTTTATTAGAAAATTATTTATAAGTTTTTCAAATAAAAAAAGATAAAATTAAAATTAAATTTATAAAGAGTTGGCAATGAGTAAAAATTTATTGATAGAAATCGGAGTTGAAGAATTACCCGCTTTACCCTTACTAAAAGAACTTCCAAACATAGAAAAAAAATGGAATGAAGTTTTAAAAAATTATAAATTAGAAAGTGAATTTAAATTTTATTATACCCCAAGAAGATTAGTGTTTTTTCATCAAAATTTCAAAGAAAAACAAGAAAATTCTTTTGTAGAATTTATAGGAGCTCCTAAAAATATAGCTTATAAAGATGGCAAGTTAAGCAATGCTGGACTTAGCTTTTTACAAAAAGCAGGTATAAATGAAGAAGAACTTGAATTTAAAGAGCTTAAAGGAAAAGAGGTTTTATATTATAAAAAATACATCCAAGGGAAAACAAGTCAAGAAATTTTACCTTTAATGATAGAAAATTTTTTAAAAAGCCTTAATTTTGGCAAAAGTATGAGGTGGGGAGCTCATACTTTTGAATTTATTAGAGCCATAAGATCTATAGCTTGTCTTTTAGATGATGAAGTGCTTGAATTTGAACTTTATGGAGTTAAAAGCTCAAATAAAACTTTTATCCATAGAAGTATTAGTTATGATTTGTTAAGCTTTAACAATATACAAGCTTATTTTCAAATTTTAGAAGAAAATTATATTATTTTAGATCCCAAAAAAAGAAAAGAAAAAATTCTTAATGAATTTAAAGCTTTAGAACAAAAACATTTTATCAATATTGCACAAGATGATGAGTTACTTGATGAAATTATTGCTATTACTGAATATCCTAGTGCTTTATTAGGAAACTTTGATAAAAATTATCTTGAAATTCCTAAAGAAGTTATTATCACTTCAATGAGAGAAAATCAACGTTATTTTGCTGTTTTTAAAGATGAAAAACTAAGCAATCATTTTATAGTCGTAAGCAATTCAGTTTGTAAAGACTACACGCAAATTATAGAAGGCAATGAAAGAGTTCTGCGTGCAAGATTAAGCGATGCTATGTTCTTTTGGAAAAATGATTTAAAAACTGGTTTAAATCCAGATAAACTCTCACATATTACTTATCTTGAAAATTTGGGTTCAATGAAAGATAAATGCTTAAGAGAAGAGTATATAGCAGAAATTCTATGTCAAATTTATAATAATTTAAATATTAAAGATATCAAAACAGCTATACAATATTCAAAAGCTGATCTTAATTCGCAAATGGTTTATGAATTTACAAATTTACAGGGCATTATGGGGTCTTATTATGCTAAAGCTATGGGATTTAATGAAGCAATTTGCTTAGCTATCAAAGAACAATATTTACCTGATGGAGAAAATTCTAAACTTCCAAGCAATGAATTTTCTAGTATAGTATCTTTAGCTAATAAACTCGATACACTTTTAGGACTTTTCTCCATAGGAAAACTTCCAAGCGGAAGTAAAGATCCTTATGCATTAAGACGTGCAGCGAGTGGAGTTTTAAAAATTATTTTAAATACAAAAAAAGATTTAAATCTTGATATGCTATTTTCAAAAATTAGCAAAAATTACAAAGAATTTAATATACAAATTTTAAAAGATTTTATTTTTGAAAGACTCTATACTTTTTATGAGGTTAATGCCTCTTTTATTAAAGCAGTATTAAGTTCTAAAAATACTAATATTATTTATATTAATAATGCTATTAAAGCTTTAATAAAACTTAGTCAAAAAGAAAATTTTAATGAAAACTTTAGCACTTTTAAACGTCTTGCTAATATAGCTTCAAAGCCAAAGTATCCGTTAGAAAAAACACTTTTTACGCAAGAAGAAGAAATGAAGCTTTATGAAGCATTTTTAAATACCTTGAACTTTAATGATATAGAAGAAAAATTGACTAGTTTGTTTGCTTTAAAACCTTTTATTGATAACTTTTTTGATAAAGTAATGATTAATGTTGATGATGAAAAGATAAAAAATAATCGCCAAGCGCTTATATATCAAATTTATAATGAATTTTTAAAAATTGCAGATATCAAAGAAGTGAGTTTATGAAAAAAATATTTATTTTTTTATTTTTTTTACAATTTCTTTTTGCAGAAGAAAATATTAATCTCATTAAAGGACAAGCTTTATTTTTAGAATTTGATAAAAAAGATTTACAACAAATTACACTAAATGATAAAAAAATTAATTTTTTCATCCATCCAAATGATAAAAATAAAGTTGTGATAATATTTTCACTCCCTTATAAAAATCCAACTAAAAAAAATATTATTAAAGCAATTTATACTAATAAAGAACAAATATACACTATAAATTCTTTAGAGGGTAGTTATAAAAAAGAATTTCTACAAGTTGCACCAAATAAAGTTTTTCCTTCTAAAGAAAAACAAAAACAAATTGCTAATGAATTTAAAGAAGCTTCTTTAATTTATGCTAATTACACTCCAAATACCTTTATAAGTGCAAATTTTCAAAAACCTCTTGATTCTTTTATTACAAGCTCTTTTGGTAAAGCAAGAATTTTTAACGATAAATTAGCCTCTTATCATAGCGGTACTGATTTTAGAGCAAAAATTGGAACACAAATAAAAGCTGCAAATTCAGGTATAGTCAAACTTGCTAAAAACCGCTACTATGCTGGAAATTCTATAATTATTGATCACGGATATGGAATATATTCTCAATATTATCATCTTTCAAAAATTTTAGTGAAAACTGGAGATAAGATTAAAAAAGGACAAATTATAGGATTAAGTGGAGATAGCGGAAGAGTAAGTGGACCTCATTTACATTTTGGTATTATTGTTAATCAAAAACAAGTTGATCCTATTGATTTTATTGAAAAATATAACGCTTTATTAAACAATGAAAAAATTTAGTGAATTTTTTGAAAATTGGCTACATCAAAACTACTACAAAAAAGCTACTAAAATAGGCAAAGAGGGAGATTTCTTTACTGCTGTTAGTGTAGGAAATCTTTTTGGGACTTTAATTGCTCAGCATTTTCTAGATTTAATTGATAAAAAAATTTTAACTCCTCCTTTGCAGGTTGTAGAGATAGGAGCAAATGAAGGGTATTTAAGTAAAGATTTTTTAAGCGCCTTACTTGAATTTAGACCAGAGCTTTTTAAAGAAATAGAATTTTATATTGTAGAACCACATTTAAGATTACAAACTTTACAAAAACAAACTTTACAAAATATAGACTTTCATCATAAAAATTCCTTAAAAGAATGCAATTTTGAAAATGCTTTTATTTTTTGCAATGAACTTTTTGATAGTTTCTCTTGTGAATTAATCAATGAAGATAAAATGGCCTTTATTAAGGATTATAAAATTTATTTTTCAAATATAGATAGCTATACCAAATCAAAATGTCAAGAATTGAAACTTTCAAAGGGGGAATTAAGTTTTGCTTTAGAAGACTTTTTTGAAGATTTAAATAAAGCTTGTAAAAAGTTTATTCTTGCTAGCTTTGATTATGGAACATTAAATCCAAATTCTTTAAGTCTAAGAATCTATCAAAATCATAAAATTTTTAATCCTTTTACAAGTAATTTGCAAGATTTTTTTGGCAAAAGCGATCTTACTTATGATGTTAATTTTACTCATTTACAACAACTTTGTAATTTTTATAATTTTAAAATTCTTTCCTTTGAAAAACAAAAAGAAGCTTTATTGCACTTTGGTTTTGAAAAATTATTAAAATACACTCGAAATAAAAGTATTAAAAGTTATGAAAATTTTTTACAACAAGCTAAATACCTTTTTTTCAATTTTAATGATAAATTTCACTTTTTTGAATTTCAAAAAACTTGAATAACAATATAATTAAAAAATGGAGGAATACTATGCTTTTAGGGGTAAATATTGATCATATAGCTGTTTTAAGAGAAGCTAGAAAAGTAAATGATCCAAATCTTTTAGAAGCAGCTTTATTTGCTTGTCATTTTTGCGATCAAATTACTATTCACGTAAGAGAAGATAGACGCCACACTAATGAAAAAGATTTAAAAGATTTAATCAAACATTGTAAAAATCCTATTAATTTAGAATGTGCTTTAAATAATGAAATTCTTGATCTTGCTTGTACTTTAAAACCAAAACGCGTTACCTTAGTTCCAGAAAAAAGAGAAGAACTCACCACAGAAGGTGGGCTTTGTTTGGATCATAAAAATTTAATTTCTAGTATAAAAAAATTAAAACAAGCAGATATTGAAATTTCTTTATTTATAGATCCTAATTTAAAAAATATCCAAAAAGCTTTTTCATTAAAAGTTGATTTTATAGAACTTCACACAGGATTATATGCTAATTTATACAATGCAATTTTTAGCAATATTTTAAAAACTCCATATAAAATTAAAGAACTTGATTTAAACCCTAAAATTTTAGAGCAAAAATTAAAAGAAGAATTAAATGCTATTTCTCTTTGTGCTTTAAAGGCAAAAGAACTAAGCTTAAAAGTTGCTGCAGGGCACGGACTTAATTATAAAAATGTTCAAGAAATAGTAAAAATTAAAGCTATAGACGAATTAAATATAGGTCAAAGTATTATTGCAAGATCTGTTTTTGTAGGTCTTAAAGAAGCTATTTTAGAAATGAAGGCTTTAATGAATGGATAAATTAGCTATAAGCATAGGTGATATTAATGGAATTTCTTGCGAAATTCTAATTAAAGCTCATCCTATCATTTCAAAAATTTGCACACCTTATTATTTTATCCACCCTAATTTACTTTCCCAAGCTTTAAAAATTTTAAATTTAACCCTTGATAATTATAATTTAGTTATTTTTGAAAAAAATGATAAGGAAGATTTTTTTCTTCAAGAAGAAAATAAACATTATAAAATTTTTTGCTTCAAAAGCAAACTTTACACAAAAGTTGATTCAAATTTCGATATTAATATTGGAAAAATTGATACTAAAAGCGGACTTTACTCTTTTTTAAGTTTTCAAGCAGCTAATAATTTTGTAAAAGCAAAATATGCAAAAGCCTTAATTACCCTTCCTATTCATAAAAAAGCTTGGCAACTTGCACATATACCTTTTAGAGGACATACAGAAGCTTTAAGATCTTTTTATAAAAAAGAAGCTATTATGATGCTTGGATGCTCTAAACTTTTTGTAGGGCTTTTTAGCGATCATATTCCTTTAAAAGAAGTAAGTAAAAAAATTCAATTTATTCCTTTGGTTAAATTTTTTATTAATTTTTATGAACAAACACATTTTAAAAAAATTGGGGTTTTAGGATTTAATCCACACGCTGGTGATTATGGTGTTATAGGTGGAAAAGAAGAAGAGTTTATCAAAAAAGCTATTGAATTTAGCAATGCTTATTTAAGCTTTTTAAAGACTAGTACTAAACAAAAAAATGCTTTTTTAAAAAAATTTAATATTACAGAAAAAACTCTATTGCAAAATGCTTTAAAAAATAAAGTTTTAAAAGAAGAATTGCTTCAATTTAATACCCATTCTTTTTATCTTCCAGAAGTTTTAGTAGCTGATACAGCTTTTACTAAAAATTCTTTAAAATCTTGCAATAGACTTATAGCTATGTATCACGATTTAGCTCTTGCTCCACTTAAAGCTTTATACTTTGAACAAAGTATTAATATAAGTTTAAATTTGCCTATCATACGCACTAGTGTTGATCACGGCACTGCTTTTGATATAGCTTATAAAAATAAAGCAAAAACTAAAAGTTATGAAGAAGCAATTAAATTTGCTCTATACTTAAATCATATACAAAAAGACAAAAATGCAAAATTATAAGAAAGCTATTTTTGCCCTTGCTTTAAGTGCTTTTTGTATGGGTGTTACTGAATTTGTTATGGCTGGAGTTTTAGTTGATGTTCAAAATTATTTTAATATTGATGCAAAAAGTGCGGGCTATCTTACAACGCTTTATGCACTAGGGGTAGTAATTGGTGCTCCTTTAATTAGTATAATTTTGAGTTTTTATAAAAGACATATGCAACTTTTAATTAATATAGCTATTTTTGCTTTTGCTAATTTAATTATTTTCTTTAGTACAAATTTTTATTTGAGTGCCTTTGCGAGATTTATAGCAGGAACTCAACATGGGGTATTTTTTGTTATTGCTACATTAGCTATAAGTGCAATAGCTCCAGAAAATAAAAAAAGCCAAGCTATTGCTATTATGGTTAGCGGATTAACTATAGCTTTAGTAAGCGGAGTTCCACTTGGAACTTTTATTAGTCATTATTTTGGATTTAAATTTATCTTTTTGTTAATTTTTATAATTAGTATTTTAGCATTTATAGGAATTTTACAAATGATGCCTAAAAATCTTAATCCAAACCAAATGAGTTTTAAAAATCTTATCCCCGCTTTTTCTCACGCAAATTTGATAAAAACCTATATTATTACTATTTGCACTTGTGGGGCTCAATTTATTCTTTATACTTACTTACAAAAACTTTTATTAGAAAAAAGTGGTTTTGAAATTCAAGATAGTGCTTATATTTTACTTTTATATGGAATTTGTGCAATTTTAGGAAATTTATGGGGAGGAAAAATAGTTAGTCAAATCGGATCAATTCGCTCTTTAAGAATTATATTAAGCATTCAAATTATTATATTTTTAAGTGTATTTTTTACAATGAATTCTAAAATTTTAATTGTTTTAAATATAGCTTTGATTGGTTTTTTTGCATTCTCAAGTATTAGTGCCTTAAAGATTTTAAGCATTATTAAGGCCAAAAGGCATACCTTTAAAACTATTGATAGCTCAGTAAGTGTTAATGAAGCTGCTTTTAATGTTGGTATTGCTTTAGCATCTTTTATTGGAGGACTTGTTTTAAGCTATCTTGGGATAGAATTTAATGCATTATTTTGTGCTTTATTTGTTTTGCCAGCACTAATTTTAAGTCTTTTTTTTGCTAAAGATAAATTTTCTTTTAACCAAATTAAAAGAAAAAAATAATATGGAATAATATTTGCTTGAATTCTATAAATCAATTAAAGGATAAGTCATGATTATAAATCCAAACCAAAATAATTCCATATTTTTTAGCAAGGTTAAAGAAAAAAATTTCTCAAGTGACGAATTTCAGGCAAGCATAAACGAAATAAAAAATAAAGAAAAAGATGATGCTAAAGAAGAAAAAGAAGTATTACAAAATCAAGATATTGATCTTTCTAGTGTTAAAAATAACTTCGGTGTTTATGCATGGCAAAAAATGAGAGAAGATCAATACAAAAAGAATGAAGAAACTATTTTAAATAAACTCTTTGCAGCTATTGATCAAGCAAATCAAGCTAAATAATAGCTTGATTATACATTTTTAAATAAATTTTCCAAATTTTTAAATGCTTCTGTTGGGTTTTCATTATTTTTAGAATCAAGAACATTAAGTTCTATCTCACAAGAACTTAACATAGAAACAAGACGAATATTAATTCCATTTCTCCCTATAGCTTTACTTTTTTGATCATTATTTAAACTTACAATAGCTTTTTTATCCTTAATTTTAACAGAGCTAATAATAGCAGGTGCTAAAGCCCTTGCTATTAAAATTTCAATTTCATTTGAAAATTCTACACAATCGATATTTTCATTATGAAGCTCTTTGCTTACCGCATTGATTCTCACACCCTTAACACCAACAGTAGCTCCCACTGGATCAATATTGCTCATATTTGTTGTTAAAACAACTTTTGCTCTCTCTCCTGGAATTCTTGCGCAATTTTGTATACTAACATAACCATCTTTAATCTCTGGAACTTCAGCTTCAAGCAAACGTTCTAAAAATTTAGGACTTGTTCTAGAAAGTTCTATTTTAATACCTTTATCAATATAGACACGGCGAATAACTGCTTTAACAACGTCCCCTATTTTAAATTTTTCTCCTTTGATGCGATTTTTTCTTGGTAAAAAAGCTCTTAATTCATCAATTTCTATATAAGTATTTTCTTCACTATCTATACGCACAACACTACCAAAAACTATTTGACCTGCTTTATTTTTATATTTTTCAAAAATAGTTTGTTCTAAAAGTTTTTGGATATGATATTCAAGTTCTTTATGTAAAATATTAACTGCTGTTCTTCCTAAATTTTCTAAAGAGCACTCATAAGTAAGCTCATCTCCAACCTCAACTTCTCCAGCTTCTTTTCTAGCTTTACTTAGAGCAATAAAACTTTCATTATTTTCGCTTAATCTCTCATCATTATCTGCTATAATGGTAATTTTTTGATAAAGTTTTAAACTTTTTTTATCAACAAAAAAATCATATTCTTGACCATAAATTTTTTTAGCTGTGTTAATTAATGCAATAATTACTTTATCTTTAACACTTTCTAAATCTAAATTTTTTTCATTAGCAATAGATTCTATAATATCTGTAATTTTTTCCATTTCTATATTGCCTTTTTTGGGAAATTTTCATTAATTTGCTTAAAGAAGATAAAAATTATATCTTTAATAAGTTTAATTAAAAGTAAAATTGATATAATAATAAATTTAAAAGAAGTTAAGGAAAAACTATGGAAATAAAATTAGCAAGAAATTCAATCAACGAAAAACCAAAAAATATCACTTTAGAAAAAATTGAAGAAGCAGTTATAAAAGAAGGGCAAAAATTTTTTTACTTTGATAAAGATAATTCCCATAAACAGTTAATTTCTCTTGTAGAATATTTTGAAAAAAAGGGTTTTAGTGTTTATCATAGAACCATTAAATACGGACTTGATGAATCAGATTTTATGTATGAGGTGCATATTCTTTGAGTGAAAAAAAATTATTTATCCAAACTTTAGGTTGTGCTATGAATGTAAGAGATTCAGAACATATAATTGCTGAACTCTCTCACAAAGAAAACTATACCTTAACTGAGAATATTGAAGAAGCAGACCTTATACTCATTAATACCTGCTCTGTAAGAGAAAAACCTGTTCATAAGTTGTTTTCTGAAATTGGAGCCTTTGAAAAAGTTAAAAAAAATGGTGCCAAAATAGGCGTTTGTGGTTGCACTGCTTCTCATTTAGGAAATGAAATTTTTAAAAGAGCTCCTTATGTTGATTTTGTTTTAGGGGCAAGAAATATTTCAAAAATCACAAAAGCTATTAAAACTCCTAAATTTATAGGAATAGATATTGATTATGATGAGAGTGAATTTACTTTTGCTGATTTTCGAAATAGTCCTTATAAAACTTATATTAACATTTCCATAGGTTGTGATAAACATTGCACTTATTGTATAGTTCCTTACACACGCGGGGATGAAATTTCAATTCCATTTGATATTATTTTTAAAGAAACTTTAAAAGCGGTTCAAAAAGGAGCAAAAGAAGTATTTTTACTTGGACAAAATGTAAATAATTATGGTAAAAAATTTCGCAATAATCATAAAAAAATGGATTTTTCAGATCTCTTAGAAGAACTTAGTTCTATTGAAGGTTTAGAGCGCATTCGCTTTACTAGCCCTCACCCTTTGCATATGGATGATAAATTTTTACAAGTTTTTGCCAAAAATTCTAAAATTTGCAAGTCTATTCATATGCCATTACAAAGTGGCTCTGATAATGTTTTAAAAGCTATGAAAAGAGGATATAATAAAGAATGGTATTTAAATAGAGCGTTTAAAATTAGAGAACTTTGTCCTGATGTTAGTATATCAACAGATATTATTGTAGCATTTCCAGGTGAAAGTGATAAAGATTTTGAAGAAACTATGGATGTTTTAGAGCAAGTTCGTTTTGAGCAACTTTTTTCTTTTAAATATTCTAAAAGACCTCTTACTAAAGCTGCTTCTATGCCAAATCAAATTCCTGAAGATATTGCCTCTTTAAGACTTACGACTTTGCAAAATAGACACAATGAAATTTTAGATGAAATTGTCCTTAAACAAAAAGGTAAGCAAATGGAAGTTTTATTTGAAGAATTAAGAACCAACGGAGCTGTTGCTGGTAGAACTGATAATAATTTTTTAGTCCAAATTCAAGGAAGTGAAGAATTTTTAGGAAAATTAAAACGCGTCAAAATTACAGATGCTAAACGTATGGTGCTTTATGGGGAAATTGTTTAAAGATATTTTTTTAACTAGAATAATATTTTTATTGCAATGGTTAATTTTTCTAACTTGCTCCAAAGAATATAAAGGGGAAAAAGTAGATGAAAATCCTTATGTTATTTTATTTTGGCACGGACGCTTAGCATTAATGCCTTTTGCTTTTAGACATTTTAAATTTAAAGATAAAAAAGCTTATGTGATGATTTCTTTGCACAGAGATGGAGAAAAAATTGCAAAAATTATTTCATTTTATGGTCTTCATTCTATAAGAGGTAGCACTTTTAAAGGTGCTAGAACAGCATTAAAATCGGCCTTTAAAGTTTTAGATCAAAAAGACGATATAGTAATTACTCCTGATGGACCAAGAGGGCCTTTTCATAGTATTTCAGATGGAGCTATTTTAATTGCACAGAAAAAAAATGTTAAAATTAGAATTTTAAATTATGAAACAAATCGTTTTTGGAAATTTTCAAGTTGGGATCAAATGATTTTACCAAAACCTTTTAGCAAAATCATTTATAGACTTTCTGATCCTTTAGATATTTCTAATTTATCAAAAAATCAAGCAAAAGATTTTTTAAAAAAAGAATTTGAAAAAATATACAATATGGATAGTTTCAAGGTTAGTTAATGTTTTTTTTAAAAAAATATCTTCCTCAGCTTTTTATCGCTATTCTTTTAAAAGAAGATAAACAAATTTTAAAAGCAAAAATTTATAGAAATAAAAATTTAATTAATACTCAAGAAAAAACTTTTGATGATGAAAAAAAACTTCTAGAATACATCAAAACACTAAGTAAAAAATATTTTATATATTATGTGGGTTTATTTTTAAACAATCAAGAACAAGGATTAATTCCAAGTTTAGATAGTAATCTTGATAAATTTAATGTAGGCAAAATGAGCATAAAATGTCTGCCTATGAATAATGCACAAATTTATATTGCTACAGAACATATAGAATATTTTAATGAACTTTTTGAAGAATATAGTGGGATTGATTTTTTGTATTCTCCTTTTGCTTTGTTGTATTATCATATTACAAATAGGAATTTAAATTTAGAGAAAACAACTTTATATATACATAATTATGATAACTTTTTAACTTTAATGATTTGCAAAGGAAAAGACATTTTGTTTGGAGAATATAAAGTTTTTGAAAAAAGCTTCATTCAAACTAACTTTCAAAATCAATCGAATTCTCTAAATGAAGAATTATTTTCTAAAGACGATCAAGAAATCAACATACAAGAAAAATATGATTCTTTAGAAAATGAAAATAAAGAAGATATACCACAAAATGATCATCTTGATTTTAAAGAATTAAATAATTTTGGTCACGATATGGAAATTTGCAATTATATCTTTTCAAGTATCCAAAAATTTTATAATGATGATAAATATTCCAATAGCTTTATTGATGAGCTTATATTTTTTAGTGATGAAGAATTTTCTCTTACTGCTTTTGAGGTAATAGAAAATGAAATCTTTTTAGAGCCAAAATTTGAAAAAATTAATACCCTAGATTGGATGATAACTTTAATGCAAGAGGAAATAAACTTTTATGAAATATAGTTTTATACAACCAAGAAAGAAACCTATTTGGACGCTTTTTGATAAAACATGGTTTGCTTTATTTATATTTGGAATTTTATTTATTTTATTTATTTATTTTATTTATTTATTTAAAGTAAGTTTTACTTATAGCTCCATAGAAGACAAAAAACAAGAAATGGTATTAAAAGAAAAGCAAATTTCAAAAAATGAAGATTTATATAAAATTTTACTCAATCAAAGTTATATGGCAAATAATTTTTATGCACAAAATCTATATACTAAAGAAAGCCTTAAAAACATTTTAGATATGGTTATTCAAACAAATGCAATTACTTTAGATAGTTTAGAGCAAAATAAATACTCGTTAAAGCTTTCAGGCGTTACTCCGACAAAAGAAATGTTTATTTTACTTTTAGAAACCCCTTTGAAAAGTGTTTTTGATGAAAGTCATACAAATTATTATAAACTTAATAATGGTTGGTATCGTTTTATTAGTATTAATACAAAAATAGGAAATAATAATGAAAGATAAAAGTTTTGAAGAAATAAATATTTTAAAACTTCTTGTCTATTCTCTTAGTTTTATAACAATATGCACTGGATTAATTTTATTTTTACTTTTGCCCATACTTAAAGAATATAAAGAAATTATTATAAAAGAAAGTATTCAAAATTCACAACTTCTCTCAACCAATAAAGAACTTAAAGCAAGCGAAGATAAATTAAATCTTTTGCGCAAAGAAAATCATACAAGCTTAGAACAATTTAAACATCAATTTGATATCCAAAACTTTACAAATTTTGTAAAAAATTATTTTCAAAATGTGGAAATAAAATCTTTAGACATCAATCAATCAACTCCTTACCTAAAAAATCATTTATTAATACAAGCAAATATTAAAAATCCCAGAGTTTTATATAACTTCATTGATAATTTAAAACAATATAAAAATTTAATTCAAATTGATTATCCTCTTATATTAAAAGCAGAAGATAAAGATATAGCAGTAAGTTTTCCTATTAAAATTTATTATATTGATTCTAAAAAATAAATTGATTAAATAATTTTTATATAAAAGTTAAATTCTAATTTGTAAATTCTTAATCTACTATAATTATTTCAAAATAGTTTAAAATTTAAACTCAAGATAAAAATAATCTTTATTTTTAAATTTATAATAAAATTTAGATTTTTTATTATATTTTAACTTCAAAATAAATTTTAGAACTTTTTAATATCTTTATTAGTAAAATTTTTTAATTGTTCGCAACAAACGCAAATTCAAACTTTGAAATTCCAAAATTTAATTATTTTAATTCTTATAGGTTTTTATTTTTTATTAGTAAATTTTTGTTTTTTAAACGAGAAGTTCTAATAAAATTTATAAGATCTTCTGTAGTTTTAATATGATAAGGAAGTTTACTAAGGCAATATTTAAAAATTTCAGCTGCAGCTAAAGCATCATTTAAGGCTCTATGATGAATATTTTGTATACCTAAAATCTCTTTAAGAGCTTCAAGTTTATATTTTGGACTTTCAATACAACATTGTGCAAATTCTATAGTGCAAATTCGTCGATTAAGCAAAATTCCAAGATTATGATTATTTAAAGCTTTAGAAATAAAACTATAATCGAAACGAACATTATGTGCTACAAAAATACTATCTTTTAAAAAAGATCTAAATTGTTTTAAAACAATATCAAGATTAGGGGCACTTCTTACCATATCCAAATCAATACCAGTTAATTCAGTGATTTTATCAGGAATTTCATCAACTTTTATCAAAGAACAAAAACGATCAATTTCTTTAAAATTTTGAATCTTAACAGCACCAATTTCTAAAATCTCCCCATTTTTAATACCGCCTGTACTTTCTATATCAACAATGCAAAATATTTCTTCTTTAAAATTTCTAATTCTTGAATTTAAAGTAAGCGTATTATCTTTATTTAGGTTAAATGAAATACCCATAAACTCTAAAAGTTTTAAATCTAAATTTAAATGCTTTAACTCATCAATCATAGAAAATTCATTAATAACCCACTCATAAGATTTACTTTGTTTAATAAGTTTATTAATAATTAAATCGATTTGTTGTAAATTCAAAATTCAAGCTTTAATGATTTAATAGCACTTGCATAATCATTAGAAGAAAAAATATGATTTCCTGCAACCAATATATCAGCCCCACAAGCTTCTAAATCACTAGCATTTAAACCATTTATACCTCCATCTACCTCTATAAAAACTTTTGCATTTTTTTTATCAATCATTTCTCTTAATTCTTTAATTTTTTCATATATTAATGGCAAAAATTGTTGTCCTCCAAATCCTGGATTAACACTCATTAAAAGTACTATATCAACAAATTCTAATATGTGTTTGATAGAATCTACGGGTGTATGTGGATTTAAAACAATACCAGGATGAATTCCTTGAGATCTTATATATTCACAAAGTCTTATAGGATGATTTTCTGCTTCAAGGTGAAAAGTAAGAAATTTAGGCTTTAAAGGGATAAAAAGATTTACAAATTTACTTACATCATTTACCATTAAATGGATATCTAAAGGAATTTTCGTAATACTTGAAATCCTTTCTATTACACAAGGGCCGAATGTTAAATTTGGAACAAAATGTCCATCCATTACATCAATATGCAAAAGATCAGCTCCTGCTTTTTCTATTGCCTTAATCTCTTCTTCAAGTTTTAAAAAGTTAGCAGATAATATACTAGGGGCTACATACATTTCTAACCTCATTTTTACATTAATATAAATAATTTAATTTAGAAAAATTTTATCTTTTATAAATTAAAAAAATATAAATAATTTGAATTTTTAAGTTTATTTAGATACAATTTCATTTTTACTAGAAAAATACAGCTAAAATAAATCTCAAGCTTAAGGAAAAACTAATGTCAAGAATTTGTCAAGTTACGGGTAAAAGACCTATGGTCGGTAATAATGTTAGTCACGCTAATAATAAAACAAAAAGAAGATTTTTACCAAATCTTAGAACAGTTCGTATAACTCTAGAAGATGGTACAACAAAAAGAATAAGAATTGCAGCTTCTACTTTAAGAACTCTTAAAAAACAAAACTCTAAATAATATTAAGGAAACAAATTCCTTAATATCTTCATTTTTATTATAAATAAATTTTATATTTTTTTAAGTCTAAGTCTCCTTTTTATAAGATATAATATTAATTAAGCTTATTTTAGAAAAATAAAGGAAAACCATGCTACATGAATTCAGGGACTTAATATCATCATTAAAAGGTAAAGATGCTCACTTTGATAAACTTTTCGATCAACACAATCAATTAGATGAAAAAATTAAAAATGCTGAGAATGGAACTATTTTTTTAAATGATATGGAAATTTCAAAACTTAAAAAAGAAAAATTAATACTTAAAGATCAGCTCAACGAATATCTTTCAAATTACCAAAAGGAGTTATAATGTTTAGTTCAAAAAATAATCAAAATGATCTCAAATTTCTTGAAGAAGAAGTTAAAATCTATAAAGAAAAAATAAAACATCTAGAAAATGAGAATTTAAATCTTAAGACAAAAGTTAGCTCTCTTGAACAAGAAAGTTTAGAATCAAAACTTAAAACAGATCTTTTGAAAATTTTATTAGAAGGAGTTCTTAAAAATATTAGTATTGTTCAAAATAATATGCTAGATAATGTTAATAAAGCTGAAATTATTTCACAATATTCTCAAAACTCACTTAGCAAAATGGATGAACTTGATCATATTACTCATTCTATAACCTCTTCTTTAGAAGAAATTATAGAATCAGCAAATAAATCTCGCAATACTGCTGGAACTCTTCATAGAAGTGTTGATGAAATTACTAATGTTATCAATTTAATTAAAGATGTTTCAGATCAAACAAACCTTTTGGCATTAAATGCAGCAATAGAAGCTGCACGTGCTGGAGAATATGGACGTGGTTTTGCTGTTGTGGCAGATGAAGTTAGAAAACTTGCCGAAAAAACACAAAAAGCTACTGCTGAAGTTGAAATGAATATAAATTTATTAAAACAAAACGCAAATGAAATGTATTCACAAAGTGAACAAGTAGAAAAAGTTTCCACTGATTCTAATTCTTATATACAAAATTTTTCAAGTAAATTTAGCGAATTAATTCAAGAATCTAATTTAACAAATGCTAATGCAAAAGACATAACTTCTGAAGCTTTTATTTCTTTAGCCAAACTAGATCATGTTGCTTTTAAACTTAATGGTTATAAAGAAATTTTTGAAAAAACAGGAAATCAACTTGCAGATCACACCTCATGTCGCTTAGGAAAATGGTTGGCAAGTACAGGAAAAGAAAGATTTGGTCATAGTAAAATATTCTCAAAAATTAATGAACCTCATCAAAAAGTTCATGAAAATATGAATTCTGCAATCAATATAGCTCACTCTGAAGACTCATCAGCACAGATAGTACAAAATAGAATTACAGAAAAATGTCAAAATGCAGAAAATGCTTCTTTAGAACTTTTCGATATTTTCGAAGAAATGCTCAAAGAAACAAGCTTATCTTATCAAAAAAATTAATTTAGCTTAAATTTTTAAGCTAAATTATATATTTTAGCTTTTTTCTTCATAAACCAAAAATAAGAATAATCAAGCAAAGAATTACGAATGGTATCTTTCAAAAAATCATCAAAATCTAAAACTTTTACATAAACAGCTTCAATCTCCTCTGCATCTATGCCTCCACCTTGACCTAATTTATCTTTTTGACTCACTTCTGCAAAATAAAGATTTTGCTTACTAACCCCAGATCCAAAGCCTGAATAAAACTCATTAATCTTTTCTAATTTTTTAGGGCAAAAACCAAGCTCTTCTATACATTCTTCTTTAGCAATATCTTCTAAGCTTAAATCTTTATCAACTAATCCAGAGCAAAGTTCTATGGTATATCCTAAATTTTTATTTTCTTTATATTCTTTTGAATTCATTTGATAATACCAAAGCGGAATTCTAAATTGTTTAACAAAAATAAAACTTTGCAAATCTATATGATACAATAAAATAGACACGCTATCCTTAGCACAAATAAAATCCCAAGAATACTTTTTGCCTTTATGTTCATAAGTGTATCTTTTAGGTTTTATATAAGGTGAAGAAATAAATTTTTCTTCTTTAAGTGTTTTTAAATTCATAATATTCCTTTAAAAACTTTTATTAAGCTATGAATTTATAATAAATCATTATAAATTCAAATTATTTAATTTTTTATAAATTTAAAAATCATATTTATAGCTTACCCAAAAACTCCTACCTTCGGTGTAATCTTGATATCGATTTGCATATCCTCCTGGCAATCCACTTGTTGTATAACTTGTAATACCTGGATCAAAAAAGTTTTTATCAAAGAGATTTTGTATAGAAAAATTAAGGGTACTATTTTTATTAACTTTATAATTTAATCCAATATCAACTATATAAAAAGGTTTGTATTTTTTCCAAGGTAAAGGCGTAGTATTTCCTCCTTTTGGTTTGCTAATAGTATCAAGTCTTGCTCTAGTTTTTATATAAGTATTAAATTTATCTTTTTTATAATTTAATTTTATCATAGCTATATGTCTTGGTAAATTCTCTATCCTATCACCGCCATAAATATTTTTTTTACCATCTTTATAACGATTATCCATAAAAGTATAAGTAGAATTAACACTAAAGCCATTATAAGATTTGGTATTAAAAGCAAATTCTATACCTTTTGTTCTAGTTTTTCCTAAATTTATAGGTCTTATACATGTGCCGTTGCTACAATCTATACCATCTAAAATTCCATCTAAATATTCATTAGAAATTTGATTTTCAAAGTCTGTTATAAAAGCAGTTATAGAATAATGCGCAAAATTAAACACTCTAAAATCTATACCTAATTCATAGTTTATGCTTTCTTCTGGTTTTAAATTAGGATTTCCAAAAGAAGCAGTTCCATTGCTATAATTATAATATCCATTTGTAAGTTGTTTTGCTGCAGGAGTTTTATAACCTTTTGCCACTCCACCTTTTAAAGTTGTATTGTCATTTAAGTTATAAACTAAATAAATTCTTGGGGTAAATTGCGAATCAAATAAATCACTATAAATATATCTTAATCCTGTTGTAAATATAAGATTATTAGTAATAAAATATTCATTTTCTGCATATAAAGCAGCTAATGTTTGATCTAAATTTTTTCCCTTAATTTCACTTCCAGCAGATGAAGAATCATTTTTAAGCATTTCATAATCTAATCTTGCCCCAAAACTTGTAACAAAATTCCCATATTTGTCAAAATTAAATGGTGCAACCGCTTTACTTTCTCCTACAAAAATTTGACTATGCAAATCTATATCTTTAGTACTTCCATATTGAAAATAAGAATTAGTTGAAAACGAATCATATGTTCCATCATGATTTAAAACTATATTATCTTTAAATAATCTTCTTTCACTTTTTATTGCTCTACCACTTGTTGAATTTACACCTATTTCATTAATATAACGCTCTAAATCTAAATATACATCATTATTATCATTAATATTTAAATTAAATCTAGTTCCAAAACCTAAGGTAGAAAAAGCTCCTGGAGAATGACTAGCAATTTGATAGTTAGATGGTTTTTCAGATGATCCTTGATATACTGGAGTAGGCCATTTTAAATCAGAATCCTTCTTATCATAATACTTTAATCTAGCAGAAACTGAAAATTTATTATCAATAATTGGCGTTGCTACATAAAGATTTAATCCTCCTGCGTTGCCGTATTTTTTAGGATGATTTTGTAAAAGCGTATTAAATTCAATAGATGCTTCTGTTTTATCAGGATTTTTTTTAGTGATAATATTTATAACACCTCCAACAGCATCACTTCCATAAAGCGTTGATGCAGGACCTCTTATAACTTCTATGCGCTCAATCATTGATAAAGGGGGTAAATATCCTGATTCACTCCCTCCAAAACCATTATCATAAAAACCATTTGCAACACTTTGCCTTTTTCCATCAATTAGTATAAGGGTATATGTGGAACCAAAACCACGTATACTAAAATCATAAGTTCCTGTTTTATTCATAGTTACATCAACACCTGGAATATCAGCAATGGCTTCACCTATATCTTTGACAGGTTTTTGATTTAATTCTTCTTTTGTAATTACAGATATAGATGCAGGTGCATCTACTATACTCTGTTCAAATCCACTTGCACTTATAACAGCTTCATCAAGTCTATATCCTTCTTGTGCAAATACAAAAGAATTTAAAAATAAAGAAAAATATAATAATTTCTTTTTTGTAAATTTTTGATATTTTAATTTCCTGTTCAAAATATTTCCTTTAAAATAAAATTGATATTAAATATCAATTTTGAATTATAGGAGAACTAACTTAAAATTATTTTAATAATAAATAAATATTTAATTTATTTAATAAATAAAATAAAAATTCAAATAAAATTAGATAAAAATAGATTTATGAAGTTATTTTTATAATTGGTAAAATAATAGAGATTTTTGATTTCTCAGCAGCGAGAAAAACTACTCATTTTAATAAAATTATTTTTAAGAAATTTATTTTTTCAAACTAAATAACTTCTTTTTGATGTTATGATAGCAATACCTATTAGATTTAACAATATAAAGTGTGAAGTCCATAGTTTACTTAGCTTAGCAAACTAACTTGACTCCCACACTACAAAGAGAAAAGTAAAAAAAACTTATTTCTTCAAATTCTACAAATGGGCGTTAATAAAAATTTGCTGTATAGAAATTTTTATTTTTAAAAATAGATTAAAAACAAGTATAAATTATTTTATATATTGGCAATATAAAATAATTTAATTCTATATTTTAGAACATTCAGTATAAGAACCACGTTTAAGAATTTTTTGCATACGATTAGAAGCAAGTTCTCTTTTATCAATTTTTTCAAGTTCTTCTAAAGACTTTTTAACATAATTTGCTATAGCAACAGCTGCTGCTTCTTTATTACGATGTGCTCCATTTATTGGTTCTTCTATAACATCATCTATTAAAGATTGAGATTTAAGATCATCTGCTGTTATCTTCATAGCCTTAGCCGCTACTTCATTTTTCAAAGGATCATTCCAAAGTATTGCCGCACACCCTTCTGGAGAAATAACAGAAAAAACTGAATTTTTCATCATAGCAAGTTTATCTGCAACTCCTATAGCCAAAGCTCCCCCGCTGCCACCTTCTCCAATAACAATAGCAATAGTAATAGTCTTAAGATCGCTTAATTCATATAAATTACGTGCTATAGCTTCACTTTGACCTCTTTCTTCAGCTTCAATTCCTGGATATGCTCCTGGAGTGTCAATTAAAAAAAGTATAGGAATTTCAAATTTTTCAGCAAGCTTTGCAACCCTTAAAGCCTTACGATATCCTTCAGGATGAGGCATACCGAAATTTCTTAAAATTTTATCCTTAGTCCCTCTTCCTTTTTGTTCTCCAATAACAATGAGTCTTTTTTGTCCCAAGTAGCCCATAAAACAAACAATAGAAGGATCATCTTTAAAAGACCTATCACCATGAATCTCATGAGCATCATTTAAAATAAGATGAATATAATCTAAAGCATAAGGGCGATCTGGATGTCTAGCAAGTTGCAAACGTCCAAAATCGCTTAAATTTTTATAAGTTTTTTGTATCTCTTTTTCAAGATTTTTTTGCAAAATAGCAACAGCTTCAAAATCACCTTTATTTTTTGCATTAATAATGTCTTGATCAATTTGTTCAATATTTTTTTCAAAATCTAAATATGAAGCCATTATTAATTATCTACTTTTTTAAAAATTACACAACCATTCGTGCCACCAAAACCAAATGAATTACTCATAGCAACCTTTAAATCTGTCTTTCTAGCTTTATTAGGCACATAATCAAGATCGCATTCTTCGTCTTTAACAATTTGATTAATAGTTGGTGGAATAATATTTTGTTCTAATGCCATAATACTAATAACAGCTTCAATAGCTCCAGCAGCTCCTAAGCAATGTCCTGTTTGACCTTTAGTAGAGCTTATTAAAGGAATATCATTTCCAAAAAGCGCTTTAATAGCTGCTGTTTCATTTTTATCATTAACTGGAGTTGAAGTCCCATGTGCATTAATATAATCAATTTTAATATCGCCAGCCATTTTTAAAGCTTTTTGCATAGCTCTTAATGGACCATCTAATGTAGGTGAAGTAATATGATGCGCATCAGCACTTTCTCCAAATCCTATAAGTTCAGCATATATATGAGCACCTCTTTTTTTAGCCTCTTCATAGTCTTCAAAAACCAAAGCTCCAGCTCCTTCTCCCATAACAAAACCATCTCTTTCTTTATCAAAAGGTCTTGAAGCTCTTAATGGATCATCATTTCTTGTTGATAAAGCTTTCATTGAAGCAAAACCACCTATTCCTACAGGGCAAATAGCTGCCTCTGCACCTACAACAAGCATTTTATTAGCCGTTCCTAAAACTATACTTTTATAAGCTTCAGCTATAGCGTGAGTTCCTGCTGCACAAGCTGTTACGCAAGAAATATTTGGTCCTTTTAAAGAATACTCTATAGAAATTAAACCACCTAACATATTAACAAGTGCTGATGGGATAAAAAATGGAGAAATTTTACGCGCGCCCTTTTCAAAACAAATAATTGAATTTTTCTCTATATTAGGCAAACCACCTATTCCAGCTGCTGAAACAACGCCAAATTCCTCCTCTTGGAATTTTTCATTAAAATTAGCATCTTGCATTGCCTCTTTTGCAGCTTTTATTCCAAGTTGTATAAAACGATCAATTTTCTTTACTTCTTTAGCATCAACAACTTCTAGTGGATCAAAATTTTTTACTTCAGCAGCTATTTTTACAGGAAAATTACTACTATCAAAAAGAGTAATATTTCCAACACCACTTTTACCTTCACAAATTGCCCCAAAAGAGTCATTTTTATTTAGACCAAGAGCATTGATCATTCCAATACCTGTAACCACAACCCTTTTCAAGAATAACTTCCTTATTGTAAGAATTTAAAATTATTTCTTAAGATTATCGATATAATTTACAACATCCTCGATTTTAATAAGCTTTTCAGCATCACTATCAGGGATTTCTATACCAAATTTTTCTTCTAAAGCCATAATAAGTTCAACAACATCTAAGGAATCTGCACCTAAATCTTCAATTATCTTAGAATCCATTTTTACTGCATCTGCATCAATACTTAATTGTTCTACTACAACTGATTTTACATCATCAAAAGTTGCCATTATTTATCTCCTTGAATTTAAAATAAAGCGTATTTTATCCTAAAAAGCTTAAAAATACAATATTACTTTTTCATAATTCTTAAACTTATTTTATTATCATTTTCACTAAAAGTATAAATTAAATCTTCACTCGGATAAGAAATACTTTTATCTTTAAAATCTTTCTTATTTTCTAAAAAAATTTTTTCCAATAGAGGCGGAAGTTCTTTTTTTATTAAAAGTTTTGTAGGTATTCCCATTCCGTGAGTTAAATTTTTTATGAATTTATGATCTATATCTTTTTGATCAATTTCATAAAGTTGAGTATCAAAATTTAAATCTTTAAATTCTTTATATAAAATTCTTTTTTCTTCCAAAGAAAGGTATTCATCTTTTACAGAAAAATAACTAATATATTTTGTATGAGGATATTCACCCTGTATTACTAAATGATCTTTTTCTAAAATGTTTCTTATTTTTCTTCTTGCTGGAGAAAAAAAGTTTTTTGATTCTTTATTACTAGTCCAAAATGTTTTTGTAGAACAATGAGTATTAATATGATGAAAAAAATCAAAAGTCGAAAATTCGGCATATTGCATAAAATCAATCTCTTTGCCAAAACCAACAACCCTCCAAGGAAATTTAGCTCCGCTAGAATTATCAATGACTCCATCTATAAGCCAAGGAGCAATTTTAGCTGCAAGGTGTGATAAATATCCTCCGTGAGAAGTTCCTGTCATTATAACAGGCAAATCCCCCCCCCCCAGAAATTTTAAATGGAGGATTTGTTTTGATAAAAAGCAAAGCATTGATTAAATCTTGTGCTTGCATAATACCAAAATTCTGATATTCATTTTTACTAGGTTGTAAGCTTACATGAAGATTTAAAAAATAGCTAGGATTTAATTTTCCTTCAATTTTTCTTTTAGATAAACTTTGATTGATAAAATGAAATACTTCGCTCATTTTTTCATAAGTATCAATTTCTTGAACTCTTAAAGGAAGTGGCAAATTAATAGCTTTACAACTTTCATTTAAAATAAGCTTATCAATATCATCTAAATAAAAACTAGAACCTGTTTGAGGACGATTTCCTATACAATGATAATTAACCCCCACAATGGCAATATCTAAATTTTTAATCAAATCTCTAGCAATAAAATCTAAATAAGGATCATTACAATCAGTCCCAAGGCCTTGATTAATAAAAACTAAGGCCTTTACTTCTTTGATATCATCAAACCAAAGCTTAAATTCAAGCTTTGATTCCCTTTTTATATTAAGCTCAACATCATCACAAGAAGTGATTTCATAAGTTTTTTGATTTATCATTACATATAAAGCCCGCCGTTAATTTTAAGAGAATCTCCTGTTACATAAGAAGCATAATCACTAAGTAAAAATGCCACACAATAAGCAACCTCGTAAGGCTCAGCAAAACGTTTTAAAGGTATATTATCTTCATAAGATTTTTTAATCTCTTCGCTTAAAACCTCTGTCATATCACTTTTGATAAATCCAGGCGTTACAACATTAAAACGAATATTACGACTTGCTCCTTCTTTTGCAAAAGATTTAGTCATAGCAATCATTCCACCTTTACTAGCAGAATAATTTACTTGTCCAATATTGCCCATTTCACCTACTATAGAAGCTATATTTACAACGGCTCCAAAACGTTTTTTACTCATTATTTTTAATGCTTCTTTACAGCCTAAAAATGCTGAATTTAAATTTGCATTAATCACTTCAGTAAAGTCTTCTAATTTCATTCTTAAAGCTAGTTTATCATTTGTAATTCCTGCATTATTTACTAAATAACTAAGCTCTCCATCGCTTTCTACAATGGTCTTAATAGCAGCTTCAAATTCATCTTCCTTGCTTGCATCAAATTTAATTACAGCTGCTTTACCACCTTTTGATTCAATTTCCTCTTTTAAAGCATCTGCAAGTTTATGATCTCCTCTATAATTAATCCAAACCTTAAGATTAAATTCTGCCAAAACTCTTGCAATATAAGATCCTATACCTTTACTTGATCCTGTAATTAAAACATTTTTTCCACTAAATTTCATTTTTACTCCTTTTAATTTTAAAATTATACAATGCTTTTTTATAATTAAATTAATTTATACCTAAATTAAAATAAAGCTTCATTCATTTCTTCTGGAATACTAAGCCCCATAATCTTTAAAATACTTGCAGCTATATTGCTAAGTCCTTTATTTTCTTTAAGTTTTGTAACATTTTTTGCCTCAATAAAAGCAAAAACATCAAAAGTTGTATGATTAGTAAGTAATTCTCCTTTATTATTTTGCATAGCTTCACAATTACCATGATCGCTTGTAATAACAAAAGCATAATCATGCTCTCTAGCTTTTTTTATAATTTCTCCCAAACAATCATCTACAGCTTCTACTGCCTTAACAGCTGCTTCAAAATCTCCAGTATGTCCTACCATATCACCATTAGCAAAATTAACAACTATAAAATCCTCTTGATTTTTTATACCTTTTAATACCACTTCAAGCACCTCATAGGCACTCATTTGAGGCATTAAATCATAAGTTTTTACTTTAGGACTTGGAATTAAAACCCTCGTTTCATTTTCAAGTAGCTCTTCTTTACCTCCATTAAAAAAGAAAGTTACATGAGCGTATTTTTCAGTTTCTGCAGTATGAAGTTGTCTCAAACCAGCTAAAGAAATAATTTCGGCTAAAGTATTATCAATCTTTTCTTTTTTAAATAATACTGGAATATTATACTTATCATCATAAATAGTCATTGTAAGTAAATTTTTAAAAATTTTTTCACGCTTAAATTCTTTAAAATTTTCATCATTTAAAACTTCAATAATCTGTTTCATTCTATCATTTCTAAAATTAATAAAAATAAGCCCATCTTCTTCATCAATTCCATTAAATTTAGGATCAATCGTAGGTTCTAAAAACTCATCAGTAATATTTTTTTCATAAGAATTTTTAATATAATCAACAAAATCATTATTTTTTAATACTTTAGCTAATAAACAATCATAATACTTTTGCGTTCTTTCCCATCTTTTATCCCTATCCATAGCATAAAATCTTCCACATAAGCTTGCAAATTGTATATCTTTTTCTTGACAAAAATTTGTTATATCTTTAATAAAATTTAGACCACTTTTAGGATTTGTATCTCTACCATCGCTTATTATATGAGCACAAACTTCATTCCCTACCTCTTTGCAAATTTTAAGTAAAGCTTTAAAATGCGTATGACTTGAATGTACTCCTCCATCACTATATAAACCTATAATATGAATTTTTTTACATTTTTTTAAAAGATTTTGAAGATTAGAGTTATCTTTTAAAGTATTATCTTCTATGGCTTTATTGATTCTTACTAAATTTTGATAAATAATACGCCCACTTCCTATACACATATGCCCTACTTCGCTATTACCCATTTGGCCTTCTGGCAAACCTACTGCTAAACCACTTGTTTTAATAAGAGTATGAGGTACCTCTTTAAAAAGTTTTTCATAATTTGGCTTTTTAGCATGAAAAAAAGCATTAAATTCGCGATCTTGATTGTGTCCTATACCATCTGTTATAACTAAAATACATTTTTGCTTCATTTTTCTAAACTCTTTATAAGATTATTTTTTGCTTAATTTTACTAAAATTAAACTTTAAAAACAAAAAAAGGCTTTAAATTTGTATTATTTATCTTATTTTAGTGATTATGCTTTTTTTACTTATATTAGTGTGCGTGCAGGATTTGCATTTTTCATTGCTCTTTGCCTTACTTTATTTATTATTCCAAAATTTATAAGATGGGCAAAAACAAAAAATGCTAACCAGCCTATATATGAACACGCTCCACAAAGTCATCAAATAAAGTCAAAAACCCCAACAATGGGCGGAATTATCTTTATATCTTGTGCTGTCATTGCTAGTTTAGCATGTATTAAATTTGATAATCTTTTTGCTATTTTAGCGCTTTTATGCCTTATTTTATTTTCTCTTATAGGTTTTATTGATGATTTAGGTAAAATTCTTTATCAAAATAATCATAGTGGTCTTAGCGCGAGAGCTAAACTTATGGCTCAAATCATTGTATCTTTACTTTGTTGTGTACCGCTTTATTTTTATGGATTTAATACAGATTTATATATCCCTTTTTACAAACATCCTCTTTTTGATTTATCTCTTTTTGCTATAGTTTTTTGGATTTTAGTTCTAATTTCAAGTTCTAATGCAGTAAATTTAACAGATGGGCTTGATGGATTGGCAACGGTTCCTTCCATATTTTCTCTTGCAACTTTAGCAATTTTTATTTATTTAAGTGGAAATCTTAATTATAGCGAGTATCTACTTTTACCTAAAATTCAAGGACTTGGAGAAGTTTCAATTGTTTGTGCAGCTTTAATTGGGGCTTTAATGGGATTTTTATGGTATAACTGCTATCCAGCACAAATTTTTATGGGAGATAGCGGTAGCTTAAGCATAGGAGCTTTTATAGGATTTTTAGCAATTATTAGCAAGAATGAAATTTTACTTTTACTTGTAGGGTTTGTTTTTGTTCTTGAAACTATATCTGTTATCTTACAGGTTGGAAGTTTTAAAATATTTCATAAAAGAGTATTTAAAATGGCTCCTATTCATCATCATTTTGAAAAAGTTGGCTGGGTAGAAAATAAAATTATTGTGCGTTTTTGGATGATAGCTTTACTTACTAACTTAATCGCTCTTGCTTCAATAAAATTAAGATGAAAAAATCTTTATTTGGCTACGGAAAAACTACTAAAGCTATAGCCCAAAAACTAGGTGGTTTTGATATTTATGATGATAATTTTAAAAAACCTTTAAAAGATGAATTTAATAATAATTTATTGCCTATAAATTATTTTAATCCATCTTTAAGCTCTCTTGAAATTGCAAGCCCTGGTTTTCCCAAAGATCATATCCTTGTTAAACAAGCTAGAAATTTAATCAGTGAATATGATTTTTTTTACGATATTATGCCAAGAAGTATCTGGATAAGTGGAACAAATGGAAAAACAACAACAACGCAAATAACCCAACATCTCTTAAAGTCTGTAGGTGCTGTTATGGGTGCAAATATAGGAATACCCCTAGCCGATTTAAACCCTTATGCAAAATTATGGATACTTGAAACTTCATCTTTTACTCTTCATTATACAAAAATAGCAAAACCTGAAATCTATGCTCTTTTACCTATAAGCACAGATCATATCTCTTGGCACGGAAGTTTTAAAGCCTATGAGGAAGCAAAGCTTAGCGTTTTAAGTAGAATGCAAAAAAGTGATAAAGTTGTACTTCCTCAAATTTATGCTGATATTCCTACAAAAGCAGATAAAATCACTTACAAGAACGAAGAAGATTTAGCAGAAAAAATGGATATTGACTTAAAAAAAATTAATTTTAAAAAGCCTTTTTTAATCGATGCTCTTATAGCTTGTAGTATAGAAAAAATAATCCTTAAAGACATTAACTATAGACTTTTATCTACTTTTAAAATGGAAGAAAATAAATTAGAAGAATTAAAAGATCATCTAGGAAGAATTTGGATAAATGATACAAAAGCAACTAATGAAAGCGCTACTTTAGAAGCTCTTAAACGTTATAAGGATAAAAAAATTTATCTTATTATAGGTGGCGATGACAAAGGAATGGAATTTAAGAACTTATTTAATTTTATGAAAAAACTAGATATATCACTATATATCATAGGAGCAAATATACAAAAACTTAATTCTTACGCTCAGGATTATAATATAAAAGCTTATCAATGTCATTTTCTAAAAGAAGCTATAAAAGAAATTTCTAAAAAACTAAAAAAAGATGAAATTGCTTTATTAAGCCCTGCTTGTGCAAGTTTAGATCAATTTAGCTCTTATAAAGAACGTGGAGAAATATTTAAAAAAGAAATCAAACAATTAAATAATTAAAAAGTTTAAAAAATTAATAATTTAAACTTTTTAATTTATTTTTTCAAATTAAATTTTTATCTTTTAAGATTACATAAAGTCTTATAGTTGAAATAAAAAAAGTTAAAATAGCTGGGCCTAAAATAATACCCCAAAATCCAAAACTAGAAATTCCAGCTATCATTGCTAAAAAGATTAAAAATTCATTGATGTTAGTAGGAGTTTTAACAAGCTTTTTATTGATCCATTTTATAATTAAAGGTTTAATTAAAGTATCCGCCAAAAAAGATATTACTAAAACAGAATATCCAAAAATCCAAAAGGCAGCTTTTTGATTGTTCATAGCAAATTCATAAAGACTAATAGGTACATAGATTAAAGCACCTCCAATAGCTGGGATCAAAGAACTTATCGAAAAAATAGCACCCATTAAAAATCCATTATAACCAAAAATAGTAGTAATAATGGCAAACAATGCTCCTTGAAAAATAGCAACAATAACCATAGAATAAAGTACTACCGCCATAACATTACTTACTTCACTTAAAACATCTTCTAGTTCTTTTTTTTCAATAGGTACAATAGATTTTATATAAATTACGAGCTCTGTTCCATAAAGATTTGCAAAAAAATAAAATACACAAATTAACACCATATCAATTAAAAACTTAGCACCACTTTTGGTAAAAATTGAAGCATAAGCTAAAAATTGCTTTGAAAAAGTATTAAGATCAATATTACTTAAAAACTCTTTTATTTTTGGCTCTAAAAAACTAAAAGATTCAGGAAGAGAAAACTCATAATTCTTGATATAATCTAAGGTATAAGTAATAGTATTTATATCAAAATTTTTCAAAACTCTAACAAATTCTATCATAGCATAAACAAAAGGAGCAAAGAAAAGGATAACAATACAAGCAGTAGTCATACAAGTAGCTAAAAATTTATGACCCTTAGCTAAATTTAAAAATTTTAAATGCAAATTAGAAGTAGCTACGGCCATTAAAATAGCAATTATTATAACAAGTAAAAAATTTTTAAAAAGATAAAGCAAAAGCACTAAAACAACCAAGATAAAACATATTAAAAATATTTTGCCATTTTTCATATAATTTTATTCCTCAAATAAATTTTTTTGATAATTTAGTTTTAGAATTTTAAAACTCTTTGCACTTGCAATTCTTCCTTTGGCTGTTCTTTCTATATAACCATTAGCAAGTAAATAAGGTTCAATCACATCTTCAATAGTATTTTCATCTTCACTTAATGCAGCAGCAATACTAGCAAGTCCTATAGGTTTTTGCTTTGCAGAAGTTAAAAGTTCTAAATATCTTAAATCCATAGCATCAAAACCAAGCTCATTAACACCTAAAGAATTTAAAGCCTCTTTAGCCCTTTCTTCACTAATATTTTCTTCATCATTTACATCAGCAAAATCTCTGACCCTTTTTAAAAGCCTTAAAGCAATTCTTGGCGTAGAACGTGATCTTTTAGCAATCTCGAGTGCAGCTTTTTTATCGCAATTTTTGCCAAGTTTATTTGCGGCTTTTTGCAAAATAAGAGCTAATTCTTCATTTTTATAAAATTCTAAACGAAATTGCATTCCAAAACGATCTCTTAAAGGATTGCTAAGCATTCCTGCTCTTGTTGTAGCACCGATTAAAGTAAATTTAGGCAAATCAATTTTTATTGTTTGTGCGGCAGGGCCACTTCCTATAATAATATCAAGCCTATAATCTTCCATAGCTGGATAAAGCACTTCTTCTATGGCAGGGCTTAAACGATGAATTTCATCGATAAAAAGAATATCACCTTCACTAAGATTTGTCAAAATAGCAGCCAAATCTCCACTTTTTTCTATCATAGGTGCTGCTGTTGTTTTGATATTTGTATTCATTTCATAAGAAATGATATTAGCCAAAGTTGTTTTTCCAAGTCCTGCAGGTCCACTAAAAAGAATATGATCTAAACATTCTTTACGCTTCTTAGCAGCACTAATAAAAATATGAAGATTTTTTTTAATCTTTTCTTGACCGATATATCCATCAAAATTTGAGGGTCTTAGAGAGGTTTCATAAGTTTCATCTAAAGAAAATTTTTCTATTTCTACTATTCTATCCATTTTAAACTGCTTTGAAAAATTAAATGAAGAATTTTAACAAAGTATAGTTTTAATTTTTATAAAAAGATTATTTATATTTTATAAGAAATTTATCAAAAATAAATTAAAACTTTTTGCCAAAAATTTAAAAATATCTATTAACTTTAAAATTTAGTTTTTAGCTAAAATTCGATAAAATTTAAAGTGAATTTTTAGAATAATGGTTTAAAAATGGGAATTTTAACAAAATTAGAATTAGATTATGAAATTGATGATATAGAGAAATTTTTGCAATTTTTTAGAACCATGTGCGATCGCTTTGAACCATTAATTATAAAATTAGGCACAGATAAACAAAAATATAAAGAAGCCATAAAAGAACTTGAAACTTTAGCACATAATACTGCTTGGGCAGCAAGGCGTTTAGAACTTCAAGAAGTTACAGATTTTTGTGTATTTTGCGAAGAAATGATGGTTCAAGCAAGTCGTTTTGAAGGACCTGCAAGTGAAGAATTTACAGATTGGATGCTTTTAATGAGTGATCAATTTGAAAAATATTGCAGATCTTATGAAAATGATGATTCTGTTTTAGCTATTTTTAATCCTTTAATTGTTAATGTTCCAAATATCATTTCTAAATAATGGGAGCGACTTGGCTTCGACAGGAGTAAGTTTGCAAAGATGGCATACCGCTTTGGGCAAAGCGTTAAAAGCCTAAATAAAATTAAACGCAAACAACGTAAAATTTGCTCCTGCTTACGCTAAAGCTGCGTAAGTTCAGTTGAGCCCGAATTTTAAACGATACTATCTAGTTTAAAATTTGGTCATTACAAGATAGTGTAGTCTTTGATTTGACGCATCAAAGATGAAATAAAAGTCTTAGCCAAATCTTAAAGTTTTGGAAGATGAGCTTGATTTGGTGAATTCTTCATCTTTACTAAGTATGTAGAGGTCTTTGTGGAATTATTTTTGGACAGGGGTTCGATTCCCCTCGCTTCCACCAATCTTAAATAAAAATATTTATCTTCACTATTAATTACAACTTTTAATTTCATAAAAATTAAATTTTTATTTTTAATTTATAAAATCACATTTTATAACATCTATTAAGTTATAAAGAAATATAAAATTAAAGCTTATAAAAAACAAGCTTTAATGTAAAATATCTTTAATTAATTTTTGTAAATTTCTTTTTATTTTTTCTTCATCTTTTAAAATAAAACATCTTGCTTTTGGCCAAAAGAAACTTTTAGGATCTTCAAATTTCCCCCAACGCCAATCAAATCTAGGATGCAAAAGAACTATCGTTGGAATATCCATAGCCAAAGTTAAATGAGCAATCGCACTATCAATACTGATCATACAATCAATATCAGATAGATTATTTAAAGTATCATTCCAATTTTTTATTTTTTTAGTTCTATCCTCTATATTTTTAGGTAAATTTTCGTTTGATTGCATTTGAAAAGAAACAATTTCATAATCTAAATCTTCTAAAACATCAAATAATAATTCAAATTTAAAATTTCTTAACAAATCAGAACCCTCTGCATTAGGAGTAAAATAAAAAATACCTAATTTTTTCTTTTTATTTTGTGGCTTTTTTTGTACTAATATTGGTGTTTTTAATTGTTTAATTTCGCTTAATTTAATATCAATTAAAAAAGGCAAAGAGCAAATAGGGATAGCATAATCAAATTTTTTAGGTAAATTTTTTAAAACTTTTAAATTATTAAAAATATCATCATTTGAATTTAAAATTTTTATTTGATTTTTAAACATTTCATACATTGCACTTTGAGGAGCAAATAAAACTTTTGATGCGATCTTACAAAGCTTTTCTAAACATCTTGCATACATTATAGTATCCCCAAAACCTTGCTCGCAAAATACTAAAACTTCTTTATCTTTAAAAGCATTGACACCAAATTTATTAAAAGCTTTTATACTTTCATTATAATGATAAGTAGAAAAAGTTTCATTATGTGCATAAAATAATCTACTC
This sequence comes from Campylobacter sp. 2018MI34, assembly GCF_016598975.1. Classification (NCBI taxonomy): domain Bacteria; kingdom Pseudomonadati; phylum Campylobacterota; class Epsilonproteobacteria; order Campylobacterales; family Campylobacteraceae; genus Campylobacter; species Campylobacter sp. 2018MI34. The sequence continues at coordinate 1,172 of NZ_JAENKS010000002.1, read as the reverse complement.
TCATAGTATTTTTTACCTTCTTCAAAATTATCATCCACTCCCATACGCATTAAAAGATATGCAAGATCAAATTGATAAGTTGCGTGAGTATTTAAACTTAAACACTTTTGATACGCATTATAAGCTCCTTGATAATTAGCACTAAATTCCAATACTTTAGCATAATTTTGCCAAAATTGTGCATGATGCTGATTTGCTTCTTCTAAGGATTGAAAAAGTTTTAAAGAATCACTCACCCTAAAAAGTTTAAAAAGCAAATATGCTTTTTGTGGCAAAATTTGATGAGTTAAAAAATCTTGTATCTTAGAGATAGTAAGATTTTCTTTGGTTTTGCTATGGAGTCTATCTTGAAGATTATTTAAATTAGGACTATAGCGTCCCATAAGGGTTCCATTTTGTAATTTATCTATTAAATTTTGCATAAAATTATATAATTCTTCATGTGCATTTAATGCTTTGATAAAGTCATTCTTAAAATAAATTTCTGCATAATCTTTCCATAGGTCCAGATTATACAAATCTTTTGAAAGAAGTTCTTTAAAAATTCTTTCAGATTCGTCAAATTTATTTATAAATTTATAAAGAAAAGCTAATTGTAGATTAATTTCATTTTGCAAATCATCTTTACGATCTAAAAGTTTTTGCAATAGATTTAACGCCTCATCAAATCTTAAATTTTCAATATAGCTTTTAGAAAGCATAAGACCATTAAAACTTGTAGGATTGATAGAAAAAAGCTCTTGAGCATAGTATAAAGCTTTTTTAAAAAGCGAAAGTTTATAAGATGAGAGCATAGCAAATTCTAAAGCAAATTTTGAATTTTCTTTTAAAAATTTCTCACTTAATTCTAAACATTTTTCATAATTAGCATTAAAATAATAATAATAAATTTTATCAAACATAGTTTTCCTATAAAATATTTTATTTTAACCTTATATTATGATATAAATTTGATAAAAAGATAATTATACGTCTTAAAAAAGATAAAATCAATAAACCCCAAACAACTTAAAGTCATTTAGGGTTTAGGAGATTAAACTAGTTCTTTATATTTATTCTAAATAACTATTTAGAATTATTTATATTCTTTTACCACACATAATTAAATTGAGCATATCCTGTATGAGTTTTACCATCTTTATCAAACATTCCATTATAGTTTAAGCTAAAAT
>NZ_JAENKS010000029.1:0-16233 GCF_016598975.1 Campylobacter sp. 2018MI34 | reverse complement strand
ATTTCTTTTTAAAAGCCATAAATTTAAAATGTTATTATCTATTTTTTTAATATCTTTAAAAACAAAAGTAAGTTGTTTTTGTGTAAGAAAATCCATAGCTTTTTTAACGCTATTGCAGTTTTTGATTCCATATAAAAATATCATTTTTTGCCTTTTTTAATTAAATTTGCTATCAAAAATGCTAATTCTATTGCTTGCTCAACATTTAATCTAGGATCGCATTTGCTTTCATAGCATTCTCTTAAATCGTGTTTTGTAATATTGCTCACACCTCCAATACATTCTGTAACTTTTTTACCAGTCATTTCAAGATGAATTCCACCTGGAAAAACTCCCTCGGAATAAGATATTTCAAAAAAAGATTGAATTTCTTTTGAAATTTTATCAAATTCACGTGTTTTTAAATTATCAACCTTTATGGTATTTCCGTGCATAGGATCAATGCTATAAATTAAATTTAAACCCTCTTTTGAAAGTCTTTTAAAAATATTTGGTAAAATCTGATCTATTTTATCAGCACCCATTCTCATAATAAAAACTAAACGCCCCTCTTCATTATCGGGATTTAAAATTTGAGCAATTTTTATTAAATCATCAATTTTAGCACTTGGACCTATTTTAACTCCTATTGGATTTTTTACTCCACTTAAAAAATGAATATGTGCTCCATTAATATCCCTTGTTCTCTCGCCAATCCAAAGCATATGGGCTGAATAATTATAAAATTGATTGGTTAAATCATCAAGACGTGTCATAGCCTGTTCATAAGGTAAAAGTAAAGCTTCGTGAGAAGTATAAAATGTATTAGCTATTGTATTGCAATCATTTTGAATACAGAAATATTGAGAAATTTTGGTACTTAAATCTTGGTATTTATTATCAAGTTTATTTATTTTAATAAAATTTAAAATTTGATTTAAATTTAATAACTTATTTTTGGAAAAATTTCTCAATATCTTTAAAGTTTTAACACTTTGGTAATATGCTTTAAGAATTCTATCAGGATTTGGTACTCTTTCTTTTTCATCAAATTTAAAATCATTAATAATATCACCACGAAAACTCGGTAAAATTTTTCCTTGATATTCTTCAAATTCTAAACTTCTTGGTTTAGCAAATTGTCCAGCTATACGTCCAATTTTTACCACAGGAAAATCTCCAGAAAAAGTCAAAATTATAGCCATTTGAAATAAAATTTTAAACATATTATTAATATTTATGATATTAAAATCATCAAAACTCTCAACACAATCACCACCTTGAAGCAAAAAAGCTTTCTTACGTGAAACTTCTATTAAAGCATTTTGAAGATTTTTTATCTCATTGGTAAAAACTAATGGAGGTAGTTTTTCTAATTTATTTAAAACCTTTTCTAAATGATTTTGATTAGGATAAACTGGCTGTTGTTTTATAGGATAACTTTTCCAAGAATCTTTGCGCCAAATTATTTTAGTTGTATCCAATGATAAAATTTCCTTATAAAAACAAACAATCAAAAGAAGAAGAAATAATTAAAAATATAATTACATCTTGCATTTTTAAAACTTTAAACCTCTATAAAAAAGATAAAAACATCAATTTTATATAGACTAAAATAATCTTTTATAAAAATTATATATTTTGCAAATTTATTTTTACTTCATTTGCAAGTATTTAACTTTTTAAGATAATAGCTAAAAAATATGAGTGTATGATTAATATTTATTACACTCAATAATATTTAGGCATACTTGCAAAAATCATTAAAATATTTTAATAGAAACTATGACTTTTCTCGTAATAATACTTTATATAAGTTATAAATATTATCAACAATTTCAACTATTCTAAAAAATTTAATAAAATTTATTTTTTATATTTTTAGAATGTTAAACTATAGCTTCAATTATTTTTTAAGTTCTTTGATACGAGCTGCTTTACCGCGTCTATCTCTTAAATAAAAAAGTCTAGCACGACGTACGCGACCTTTTCTTAAAACAACAATACTTTCTAAACTATCACTATAAATAGGGAAAATTCTTTCAACTCCTACGTTATTGGCACCTATTTTACGGATAATGAAAGTTTCATCAACACCATTACCTCTTCTAGCGATACAAATACCTTCAAAATTTTGAATTCTTGTTTTATCACCTTCTTTAATACGAATTGCAAGTTTTAAAGTATCTCCAGCACGAAAATCTGGAATATTTTTACCTTCAATTTGTTTAGCTTCAAATTGTTCAATATATTTATTCTTCATAATAATTCCTTATTTTTTGCGCTCATGTTCTAAAAACAAATCTGGATGAAAAAATTTTGTTTTACAAGACGCCAAAGTATTTTTTAAATCGGAAATTTTAGCGTGATTACCCTTTAAAAACACTGAAGGAGCATTATTTTTTTTATATTGTTTTTCAAATATAAAAGGTTTTGAAAAAGCAGGAGCTTCAAGCAAACCAAATTCAAAACTTTCTTCTTCTAAACTCTTTAAATTTCCTAAAACTCCTTCAATATTTCTTGAAATTGCATCACAAAGCATCAAAGCAGGTAATTCTCCCCCTGTTAAAATAAAATCTCCTATACTAAAAATTTCATTAGCAAAAATTTCAAATACTCTTTCATCTATGCCTTCATATCTTCCACAAACAAAAATAAGATGTTCTTTTTTACTTAAACGTTTAGCATCTTTTTGATTAAAAGTTTTTCCACTAGGAGAAAGAAAAATAAAATGAGATTTTTCATTCTTTTGTTTAATAAAATTTAAAGTTTCAAATAAAGGTTCAATTTGCATTAAAAGTCCAGCTCCACCTCCTATTTTATAATCATCAACTTTTTTATAAGCATTAAAAGCAAAATCTCTAGGATTATAAAAATCAATATTTATAATTTTTTTTTCTAAAGCTCTAAAAAGTATAGAGTCTTTAAAATAAAATTCCAATAAATGAGGAAATAAACTAACAAAAGTAAAATTCATGAATTCTCTAAAATCAAAATTGCTTCATTAGAACAGAAAATTTGATGTTTATTAATATCAACTTTTTGAATGTATTTATCAACATAAGGAATAAAAAATGTTTTAGAATAATTTTTGCTTAAAAGTTTTTCATCTGTTCGAATTTCTAATAAATAAGAAGGTCCTGCTTTAATAATATTGCAAACATTACCAAGTTTTTGTTTATCATCATAAACCTCAGACTCTAGAATGTCAAAATAAAAAAATTCATTTTTTTCTAATTTACAAAATTTTCTAGTTTGCTCTATACTCTGATATAAAATAAGATTTGTTAATTTTTTAGCTTTATTTAGATCTTCATAGTCTGCAAATAAAATAGTGGAATTATAATAATTAAAATCTTTAATTATTATAATTTCTTTTTTATTAATATAAAAAGAGTTATCTTTTTTAAACTGAGTAGAAAAATCACTCAGATTATAAAGTTTTATATAACCTTTTAAACCAACAGTTCTACCAAGTTTTGCAACTTGAATTAATGTTTTTTCATTCAATTGATTTAACCGTTACACGATAAGATGTTAAATCTTTTACTTTATAGGCGGAAACAACTGTTTTGATAGCATTAATCATTTTGCCATTTCTTCCAATCAATTTCCCTGTATCAATTTTATCCGCAAAAACGACAAGTTCTACGATGTTATCTTCCAAATCTACTTTTTGAACTTGAATTTTATCTGGGAATTCTACAATTAATTTTGCATATTCTCTTAAAAAATCTTCTACCATTTTATTTACTTGTAATAGAAGCAACCTTATCGCTTAATTTTGCACCTACGCTTTTCCAATACTCTAAACGTTCTTTATCAAATTTAATAACTTCAGGATTTACCATAGGATTATAATACCCTATACTTTCTATCCAACCACCATCACGACGTTTTCTACTATCAGTAACTACTATACGATAAAAAGGTCTTTTAACTCTTCCCATTCTTGTAAGTCTAATAACTGTCATTATTTCTCCTTAAAATTTCTAAAGATTTATTTAAAAATATTTTTTAATATCTTTAAATAAATCTTCAAAATTGCTTTCTTGATTGTGACATCATTTGCATTAAGCTATCCATACCTTTTTTTCCAGAAAATTTTTTAGCTAATTTTGCAGCATTGGAAAATTGTTTTAAAAATCTATTTACTTGAATTTGAGATAAACCTGAACCTTCTGCTATACGACGTTTTCTTGCATTATTTAATAAAGAAGGATTTTCTCTTTCTTTTGGGGTCATCGAAGAAATCATAGCTTTAATATGAACAATCTCTTTAGAATTATCCAAATCAAGATCTTTTATTTGAGAACCTAAATTAGAAAGACCAGGTATCATTCCAATAATGGATTTAATACTGCCTAGTTTTTTAACACTCTCCATTTGCTCTAAAAAATCATTGAAATTAAATTCACCTTTTTTAATCTTTTGTCCTAGTTTTTTAGCTTCTTTTTCATCGATAATAGCAGCTGTTTTTTCAGCCAAAGTAGCTAAATCTCCTTCACCCATAATACGACTAACTATCCTATCTGGAATAAAGATTTCTAAATCAGCTACTTTTTCTCCAACACCTATAAATCTTAAAGGAATTCCAACTTGTCTTGCGATACTTAAAGCAATACCACCTTTTGTATCAGCATCAAATTTGGAAAGTATAACACCACTAAGTCCTAAAACTTCATTAAAACTTGTTGCTGTTTTTACACCATCTTGACCACTCATAGCATCCGCTATATAAAAAATTTCATCAGGATTCAAAATGTTTTTCATTTCTTTAAGTTCATTCATTAAAGCTTCATCAATAGCTAAACGTCCAGCTGTATCAACTAATAAAACATCAACCATTAATTCTTTAGCTTTGCTTAAAGCACTTTTAGCAACATTTAAAGGATTTTTTTCATTTTCAATATAAAATAAATCAATTTCATTAGCTTGACAAAGTTGGCGTAATTGTTCTACAGCAGCTAATCTTTGTAAGTCACAAGCTGCTACTAAAACTTTTTTATTTCTAAGTTTAAGATAATGAGCTAATTTAACTGTACTAGTAGTTTTACCACCACCTTGCAAACCAGTCATTAGGACAATTGTAGGAGGTTTAGAACTAAAAACAAAACCCTGAGTTTTATTTGGAATATTTAAAATATTTTCTAAATTAGTTTTTATAGCATCTAAAAACTGCTTTTGACCTATTCCATTTTTCTTAACATCTTCTTCTACCAAATATAAAAGTTCTTTTGTAACTTTATGATGTACATCGGCTTTTAAAAGTGATTTTTTCAAAGTCTCTAAAGCATTTTTAAGAGCCTTTTCATCATCAATAAAACGAATTTTATTAATAGCTGATTTAAAAGAATCGCTAATTAATTCAAACACTTAATACCTTTCAAGAAATTTTATATTCTAAGAAATTAAAATTTGTATTATAAAGAATTTTTCCTTAAATACCTTTAAAAAACTAAATTTTTTAAATCAAAACCAAACTGATTAAAATCTTGATCAATTTTTGATTTAAAAACATAATCTAATATTTTTATTTCATAACTTTGAAGATACATTCTATTACTTGGAATCTTAGCATATTTTTCATCTCCTATAATTCCATGTTTTATAAAATGAGTATGTACCCTTATTTGATGTGTTCTACCTGTTAAGATAACAATATGTGCTAAAGTTTTTTTTCCTTGTATCATAAGCGGAGTGATTTTTGTATGAGCTTCTAATCCTTGTTTTGATACTTTACTATATGCACCTTTTTTATTTTTTAAAGTTAAAATAGGCTCTTTGATTTCAATTTCTTCGGCAATAATTCCATCAAGTAATGCTATATAACTTTTATAAATTTTTTGTTGTTTAAATTCTTTTATACATAAAGTTCTAAATTCTTCATTTTTACAAAGTAAAATTACTCCACTTGTCTCTTTATCTAAGCGATTTAAAAGTTTTGCATTAAAATATTTTTCTAAATTTTCGCTGATAAAAGAATGGGGTTTATAAATAGCTAAAATATTATTATCTTCAAAAATAACATAAGGATTTTGTATTTTTTTAATGATAAATTTAGCCTTATTATGCAGCAAAGTTCTTGCTAAAACAAGTTTTTTTCCTTGAAAAAAAACACAACCTTGATCAATTAAATCTTTAGCTTGATGATTTGAAATTCCTTCTTGTAATGCTAATAATTTATAGGCTTTTTCTTGCATTAATACCCTTTTTAATACTTTCTATAATAAGATTTAAATTATTTTTGTGGATTATCTTGGTCTTTTTTTGAAGTTTGCGAATTTTATCATCTAATTCATTTATATCATTACACAAATAAATATTTTCAACAGCTTCGTATAATTTTTTTTGATTGTAAAAATAAATTCCTGAAATTAAAATATTATCAAAAAAAGCTGCTTCTATAGGATTGTGACCACCTATACCCTTTATAAAAGAACCTCCAAGCACAACAATATCAGAAATAGCATAAAAATTAACAAGTTCTCCTATGCTATCTAACAATAAAATAGGACTTTTAAATTCATCTTTTAAAGAAGATGATAGATTTAAAGAGCTAAATTTTACAAAGTCTAATTTTTTATTTCTAAGTAAATTAGCAACTTCCTCAAAACGTTCAGGATGACGTGGAGCTATAATAAGTTTTTCACCTTTTTTTAATGTAAAATGCTCTAATAATAAATACTCTTCTCCTTTATGAGTATTTGCAAAAATAATTAATTTTTGATCTAACTTTTCATAATTTTTATTTACTTGTATTTTTGAATTAATTTTAATATTTCCTGTAATTTTTACATTTCTAGCCCCTAAATCAATAAGTTTTTTTTTATCTTCCTTGCTTTGAGCAAAAACTTCATCAATATAAGAAAAAATTTTTTTATAAAAAAATGCAAATCTTTTATAATTTTTATATGATTTATCTGAAATTCTTGCATTGATAAGAATAATTTTTGCACCTTTTAACTTAGATATTAAAATCAAAATTAGCCAATATTCTGCCTCAAATATTACTAATACTTTACACGGCTTAAGCCAAAAAGGGATCCAATTTTCAAAAACAAGATAATTTACTGATTTGCAAAATTTCTTTGCTTCTTCATAACCAGTTTGAGTAATTGTAGTAATTCTAGAATCAAAAAGCAATGTCAAATCCTTAATACTTTTTACTTCGCCTAAAGAACAAGCATGAAAATGAACATCTTTTTTTTCTTGAATTAGATTTTTATATAAAAAAAATCTTGCTTTTAAACTATATTTATATTTCGCTTTTAAAAAAGAAAGAAAAAATAAAGGAATAGCTAATAAAATATAAGCTATCCATATTAATAAATAATAAAAAACGATCAATTTTCTTGAGATTCTTTATAGAGAATTCTACCGCAATGAGGACAAGTTATAATTTCCTCTCCTTTTATAATTGAAAGATAAGTCTTATCATAAATTCTCATAAAACAACCATAACAAGCCTGTTTTTTAACAGGAACTACAGCTGTATTTTTAGCCCATTTGCGAATTTTTTCATAAAAACCTAAAACTTTTTGATTCATTTCTTTAACTAATTTTGTTTTTTTATCATAGACATTCATTCTATCTTTTTCTAAAACTTTCATTTGTTCTTGAACGTCTATTTTAATTTGTTCTAATTGTTTCTCTAAATCTTCTTTTTCTACAAATAATTCTTTTTTATAACTTTCTTTATTTTCTAAAATTTTATCTAAACGAATTATCTCATCGTTAGCTGCATCAAGTTGCTCTTTAGCTATATCTTCTTCTATTTTTAATGCATTTGCTTCTTTTTCGGTTTTAACCATAGCACTTTTTTTTGAAAACTCTTTAATTTTCTCAGAAAATTCTAGAATATGAGTATTATTTTGAATTTTTTGATTCTGAATATCTTTAATCTCATCATCATAGTTATTTAATTGTATATTTATTTTATCAATCTTATTTTCTATTTCTTTTAAATTTTTATTGATACTTTCAATTTTAGGCTCAAAGTTATCAATTTCTTGGTCAATTTTTGATAAAGATACAAGTTGTTCAAGATATTTATTCATTAATTTTCCTTAAAAAATTTGGAATGGATTTTTTGAAACTTTTATTATAACCTTTAAAGACAAATTTTGCAAATCTTTTGCTAAAGCTTGAGCAAAACAACACTCACTTTCAAAATGTCCTATATCAATAAGGCTTAAATCATTACTTAAAGCCTCTAAAGCTTGATGATATTTAAAGTCTCCACTTATAAAACAATCAGCATTTACAAAAGGAATCAAATCTCCTCCGCTACCCGTGCAAATAGCTAGTCTTTTAATTTTTTCTTTTCCACAAAAACTTACTCTAAGCAAATCTAAATTCAATTTTTTTTTAATATGGTTACATAAATTTTTAAAATCTGTATTTATATCAACATAAATTAAATATTCTTCTTGTTTAAAATCTTTAAAACCTAAAATTTCTCTTGTAAAATAAGAATTTAAGTGACTTAGATCATAATTTGTATGTAAAGCAATTAAAGATATATTCTTTTTAATCATTTCTTTAATAAAAGCTCTAGGATATTTTCTTGTTGATAATTCTTTTAAAGGTTTAAAGATTAAGGGATGATGAACAATAAATAAAGAATTTTCATCAGCTTCTTTAAGTAAATTTGCATCTATATCAAGACTTAAATAAATTGTATTTATTTCATCATCTAAATCTCCAAGTAAAATACCACTATTATCCCAATGTGCTTGTTTTTCAAAAGGACTTAGCTTATCTAAGAAAGAATAAATTTCACTCAGTTTCATTTAAATTTTTCTTATAAATTTGAGCACAATTTTTAGCAAGCTCTCTAATTTTTAACATATAATCTTGTCTTTGAGTTACTGAAATTGCCCCCCTAGCATCTAAAAGATTGAAAGTATGTGCTGCTAACATACAATAATCATAAGCAGGCAAAGCTAAATCTTGTTCTAAAATATTTTTACATTCTTTACATGCATTTTCAAATTGCATATTTAAAAAATGAACATCACTTAGCTCAAAATTATATTTACTAAATTCATATTCGCTTTGTTTATGGACATCTGCATATTTAATAATTTTATTATTAGATTCACTCCAAATAATATCATAAACATTTTCAACGTTTTGAATATACATTGCAATTCTTTCCAAGCCATAAGTGATTTCTGCGCTTACTAAATCTACAGCTATTCCACCAACTTGTTGAAAATAAGTAAATTGAGTTACTTCCATACCATCAAGCCACACTTCCCAACCTAGACCCCAAGCACCTAAACTTGGACTTTCCCAATTATCCTCAACAAAACGTATATCATGATTTTTTAAATCAAATCCTAAGCTTTCTAAACTTTTTAAATATAATTCTTGTATGTTATCAGGACTAGGTTTTATTAAAACTTGAAATTGATAATAGGCTCCTAAGCGATTAGGATTTTCTCCATAGCGTCCATCTGTTGGACGACGACTTGGTGCAACATATGCTACAGACCAAGGTTTTTTACCTAAACTTCTCAAAAAAGTTGCCGGATGAAAAGTTCCAGCACCTGCTGGCATATCATAAGGTTGCATAATAGCACACCCTTGATTTTGCCAATAATTTTGTAAATTTAATATAATTTGTGAAAAAGTCATTTTAGCTCTCTTGTTGTATTTTATTCAATTTTTCATTTTTGTCTTTATTCATTTCTAAATCAGGCTCAGTTTTTGCTCCAAAAATTTCAGTCGTTTTACTCCACATTAATTTATACTTGCGTTTTAGAAATTCCACTTCTTCGCGTGTATGTTTTAATTCTGTATTTAAAGTTTCTATAGTTTTTCTATCTGCATCATATAATTCTTGCATAGAATAAAGAGCGTCTTTTAAAAATTTATTTTCATTTTTTAAAGCTTCTAATGTTTCATCTTTAGCATCTAAAACTTTTTCATGCAAATTTAAAATGGTTCCTATTGTTTTTTCAACAAAACTTTCTCCTGCTAAAGTTATAGAATTAACCATAGAATTTTTTGATGTAGTGCTTGGAACTACGCTAAAAGTTCCTTGATTTGCTTCTATATAAATTTTATCATCTTCTTCTTTGAAATTTAAAGAACCATTTGCCATCATACCTTTAACAACATCTTCGCTTAAATGAACTAATTTACAAAATTCGCTCAATTCTAGATAGGTTTGCATTTTTTGTTCCTTTATTGTAATAAAACTTCAATTTCTTTTGAATCATTGATAATTTTTTCATATTGTTTTTGCCTATCTTCTAATAAAGCTTTATTTAAATTAATATCATCAATAGCTAAAATTTGTATAGCTAAATAAGCCGCATTAACAGCCCCTGCTTTACCTATAGCTAAAGTTCCAACAGGAATTCCACTAGGCATTTGAACACAAGAAAATAAAGCGTCCATGCTAGCCAAATTTGAATTCGGTATAGGTATAGCCAATACAGGTTTAATAGTATAAGCTGCACAAGCTCCTGCCAAATGAGCTGCCATACCCGCTGCTGCAATAAAAACTTTTGCTCCCCTCTTCTCAGCATCTTCTATATATAATTTTGTTCTTTTGGGACTTCTATGAGCTGATGTGATAATTAGCTCATAAGGAACATTAAATTTTTTTAAAATTTTTTCTGCTTCTTTGACAAATTCATAATCACTTTTACTTCCCATCAAAATTGCAATAAAACTCATGCAAGCTCCTTGCGTAAAAAACTAAATTCTGGAATAGAAATTGGTAATTTTATCTCATTTTCATTTCCGCTATGAATTGTTTCAAATTCTTTATTATTTTTTGCTATCATTTTTTTAAATTCTATAAAATATTTATCATCTTTTTTATAAATTACTCCTAATTCATTATCGCATTCTTGAATCTTTGCTCCTAATGGACTTAAAATTTCATAAGGCGTCTGTAACGAAATTTTGCCTTTGCATTTAAAAAAGTCTCCATCTTCTGTAAAAGCACATACTTGATGGGTCCCTTCTTCAATACTTGAATTATGATTTTGCGTATCTTGTTTTTCAAAAGGACGTGAAACTAAATAGCCATCTGTAAATCCACGATTTTTTAAGGTATTTAACTCATTTTCATATTTTTTAGCTTCAAAGTAACCATTTAAAACATCTTGTATTGCCATTTTATAAGTTCTTGTTGTAAGAGCTACGTAATACTCACTTTTAGTGCGTCCTTCTATCTTAAAAGCTTGGATACAATTTTCCTGCATTATCTTTTGAATATAAGCACCTAAATTCAAATCTTTAGAATTAAAAATATAAGTTCCATTTTGATCTTCTTCTAAACGAAATAAAGTTCCATTATCTGAATTTTTTGCATAAAGTTCATAATTAAACCTACAATCATTAGCACAAGTTCCACGATTGCTCATTCTTCCACTTTGAACAGAACTGATTAAACAACGACCAGAATAAGCAAAACACATAGAGCCATGTACAAATGCTTCTAATTCTATATCACAATTTTCTTGAATAGTTTTAGCATCTTTTAAAGAAAGCTCTCTTGCAATCACAATACGTTTTGCACCCATATTTTTATAAACTCTAGCATCAAGATAATTTAATACATTAGCTTGAGTAGAAATGTGTAAAGGTATTTCGGGAGCAAGTTCTTTTGCCAAATTTAAAGCACCAAGTGATGCTATGATAAAAGCATCAGGGTTCATTTCTTTTAGCTTTAATATATGTTTTTTTAAACCCTCAATTTGAGAATTAAGATGAAAGCCATTTAAAGTAACATAAATTTTTTTACCTTTAGAATGTGTATAATCAATAGCTTGTTTAAAGGTTTCGTAATTAAAATCCTTAGCCGTTCTTGAGCGAAGAGAAAAATGATTAACCCCTGCATAAATTGCATCAGCACCATAAGCTAAAGCTATTTTTAATTTGGTGAAATTGCCCGCTGGTGCAACAATTTCAGGTATAATCATTTTTTTCCTAAGGTCGCTATTAATGCTTCTATATCATCGTTACTAACAACATCAGTGGTACTATCTCCTTGTATATGTACAGCAGAACTTACACGTTTTTGATCATCAATTTTTCCTTCAAATAATGAATTCATATAACGACTAAGAGATCTCATAACATTAATAACACGCTCAATTTTTTGACGATGAATATCTTGATATTGCATAACATCCATTATCATCATCACTTCATCTTGACCACTTTGTAAATTCTCAACAATATTGCTAATTTTATCTATAGCATTTTGATTAGAATTTAAAGCTTGTGAGAAACTTTCAACATTTGGAAATTTAGCATTTAATTTAGAAAAAATATCGATATTTTTATTTAAATTTTTTTTTAATTCATCACATAGACCTTCAGAATCTATAAAAAAATTATTAATAATTTCTAATTTTTCCATAATTTCTGTAGCTCTTTCTTCGCTATCTCTTGTTACATCATCCAATTGATGGACAACTTTATGTTCTTTATTTGGAGGTGGTAATGGCCAACCTTCTTTAGGGTCTGGTTTATATCCAATATTTTCTTGAATTTCTTCATTATTATGTTCTTCTTCAGCATTATCTTCAAATTCAGTTGTGCTTTCCATTAAAGCATCAAGTTCTTCTTGGGTCATTACTATCCTTTAAACCTAAAAAAATAAAAAACAATTAACGAAATATTAGCTAAAAATATTTAAAAAAAACTTCATAGCTTTAAAAAATACATTTTAATAAAATCAGTATTTTATTCCATAAAATCTTACAGAAAATTAATATAGTTTATATTTAAAGAAATTATGATACAATCTTTCTATTAAAGTAAGATAAAAATAAGATAAAAAGGCAATAATAATGGGTAAATTTGTAAATAATATTGAAGAATTTTTTGATTTTTGCAAAGATAATGAAGTAATATTTGTTGATTTTAGATTTAGCGATCTTATAGGAACTTGGCATCATATTACTTATAATTTTAACTCTATAAATAAAGAAATATTTAAACAAGGAATTCCATTTGATGGAAGTTCAATTCTTGGTTGGCAACCTATAGAAAAATCTGATATGATACTTATGCCTGATGCACAAAGTGCATTTTTGGATCCTTTTAGTACTGATCAAACGATTATAGTTTTTTGTGATGTCTATGATATTTATAAAGAGCAAATGTATGAAAAATGTCCTAGAAGCATAGCAAAAAAAGCTATGAATGATTTAAAAAATAATGATATAGCAGATACAGCTTATTTCGGCCCTGAAAATGAATTTTTTATTTTTGATAATGTAAAAATTATAGATACCCCTAATTGCTCTAAATATGAAGTAGATACCGAAGAAGGCGAATGGAATGATAATAAAGAATTTATAGATAATTATAATACTGGACATAGACCAAGAAATAAAGGGGGATATTTCCCTGTTGCTCCTATAGATTCACTTGTTGATATACGTTCTGAAATAACTCAAACTTTAGAAAAAATAGGTATTAAAACTTTTGTTCATCATCATGAAGTAGCACAAGGACAAGCAGAAATCGGGGTTCATTATGGTACTTTAGTAGAAGCAGCAGATAATGTTCAAATTTATAAATATGTGGTAAAAATGATAACTCATTTAAATGGAAAAACTGCAACTTTTATGCCAAAACCTCTTTATGGTGATAATGGTAGCGGAATGCACGTGCATATGAGTTTATGGAAAAATGGAGTTAATTTATTTTATGATGAAAAAGGATACGGAAAATTAAGCCAAACAGCTATTCATTATATAGGAGGAATTCTCAAAAATGCAAGAAGTGTTGCAGCCTTTACTAATGCAAGTTCTAATTCTTATAAAAGAATAGTTCCTGGCTTTGAAGCACCTTGTATATTAACTTATTCTTGTCAGAATAGAAGTGCAAGTTGTCGTGTGCCTTATGGTATTAATAAAAAAAATGCAAGAGTAGAAATAAGATTTCCAGATAATACGGCCAATCCTTATTTAGCATTTGTAAGCTTACTTATGGCCGGACTTGATGGCATTAAAAATAAAATAATACCTGTTGGACCTATGGATGAAAATCTTTTCAAACTCACATTAGATGAAATTCGTGAAAAAGGGATAGAACAATTACCTCATACCTTAAGAGGAAGCCTTGAAGCATTGATTAGAAACAATACATATTTAAAACCTATTATGAGTGATAGTTTTATACAAGCTTATCAGCATTTAAAATTTAAAACTCAAGTTTGGCCAGTAGAAGCACGACCAACAGCTTATGAATTTAAAACTTGCTATTCTTGTTAAATAATAACAAAGCATAAATTTATGCTTTGTTATCCAACTCCTCGCATATCTTTTCAAATTCTTTATAATATTTCCATTTTTCTATATACTCTGGATGATTTTCTCTAACATAAGTTAAATCATCATCTATTAAATTTTTAATCTATTCCTTAAATCTTTCTGTTCTCTTAAATACTCTAAAAATTTGCTCTTCATTAATAAGATTATTTTTAATATCTATTTCATGCTGTTCTAATGCATCAATATAATTATTAATATAATCCTTACATTTTTGAAACAATACTTGATCATTTTCTAAGATTACATATTCCTGTTCTTTAATAAGCAATATAAGATTATCAAACATTAAAACTCTATTTTCAAATATGTCTTTGTTTATGTTTATAAAACCTTGCTTATTATGATGAAGTTGATTTGTTGTAATAATAATTTTACAATTTTTATTAATATGCAAATTTACAGGTAAAACAAGTAAATCTCCTTGGTTTCTATTTGCTCTTCCTTCAAAAACTAAAGGATCTTTAGGTGGAGTAAAATTATATTTATGAGCTAATCTTGTAAAAGTATTAAAAGCATTTTTAGTGTTAAATTCTGAAAATTCTATACATTCTATATCTTTAATTTTATTTTTTAAGATTTTAAGTCTTTTATGGGTATTAAATTTAATATAATTTTATCTACATCTGAAACTTCTATTTTATAAGGATCTTTAGCATGAATATAATAAGGTTTATGAAACAAAGAAGAATTAATATGAGTTGATAAATTAATTTCTTTCATACCATAATAAATTCTACTTGGATCATATCCTATATGATTTAAAGCATGTTTAATTATACTTATTGGATCTCTTGCTATATAAATTAAATTAATATTACAAGGAAGCAAATATAAAAGTCTATAATGACGCTGATGAATGGATGCTGTTTTTAATTTCATCAAAAAATTATAATGACTCTTTTGATCTAACCATACTAAATTATCAAATTTTCTAATTAAAATATTAAAAAAAGTTAATGTTGTAATAGAACCACTACAAGAATTAAAAAACCACACAAACTCATAATTATCAGGCAAAGGTAAGTTTAATTCCCAAGCAAAATTAGCATCAATAGTATGATAATTTAATTCTTCATTTATATCTTTTAATTTATTTGGATCAAGTAAAGAAGGATAAGGATGATTTTCATCTTTATATCTTATTTTAAAATCATTTGAACTAAGCCATTCGTTTATAATTTCAAAGTGTTTTATAACAAAGCTAAGATTATTTAATATAACACTTATTAAACTTTCATAATCTTTATGAAGATTAATTAATTTATGAAGCTTTTCTTGATAACTTTTATTTGTAAAAAAATCAATATGATTTAATATGTTTTCATAAACATTAGGGTTTAAAGAAGTGGTATATAAATTTAAAGTATCCAAAAGTTCTTTAATACTTGTATAATTATTTTTAGCTTGTTTAAATTCTTTAAGTAAGAAAAGATAAGATCCTTTATACCAATTCTTGTGAGTTTTAATTAAAATTTCTCCCAAAAAATAACAAAGATGTAGTTTAAGCTTTAAAGCTTCTTTATAGTCTTTACAATCTTTTAAAGGTATATAAGTTAATTGTGGAAAAATTTGTATGATTTGTTTATAAAGTTTTTTTCTTTTTGATGAGTTTTTTTAAAGTATAAAGAGCTCTTTTATAAGCTTTAAATACTCAATCCCCGCCCCCATTAAATTTTACTTAAATGAGAAAGATCAGAGAGTATGAAAATTTAAATTTCAAACAATAGCAATTTCATTTTTAAAAAACTAATCCTTAAATTATTTTCTAAATTTATAATTAAAAAATATTATATTAAAGATTAAACCAAACTCTGGCGCGGCGGACGGGGCTCGAACCCGCGACCTCCGGCGTGACAGGCCGATATTCTAACCAGCTGAACTACCGCCGCAAAAGAATGAAGTGGTGGTCACTATAAGACTCGAACTTATGACATCCACC
>NZ_JAENKS010000028.1:0-16822 GCF_016598975.1 Campylobacter sp. 2018MI34 | reverse complement strand
CCTGCGGGTGATAAGCATTGGGGAAATTTTATAGATAACCCTATCTTGCAAAATGCTTATGAACAAACTTTAGCATCTTTAGGAGCTACTGATACTTTAATAGCTCAATTTAGTAAAATTTAATAATTTTATTATTGAAAAAGATGTAATATATTTTTATTATTATAAGAGATACATCTTTTTTATATTTTTTACTAAAGAATATTAATTAAGTTAATATTAGTAGTTTTCAGTTCGTTAGATTTTAAAATTTTTAAATTAATTTTTTTATAATTAATATATAAAATAAATAATTAATAATTTTTTATATAAAGGTAAAATTAGCGTTAAATTCGCATAATACTGCAAGTAGAGTAAAAAAAATCATTTGGCTTATAAATTAGGTAAAACTATGATTGAATATAATAAATGGGCGGGGGTATATAGCATTATTTAAAAAACTTTATAAAATCAAAAAACAACATAAAAAAGAACAAAAAATTTATCAACAAACTATACAAATTTTTCCTCAATTTAAATATCCAGACTTAGAAACTTGTCCTGACTACAGTGAAGCTCTAAGAAATAAATTTCACTTATCTTATATGCTAGGTGAAGTTTTAATTAAAGCTGATATAAACAAAATTTAAAGGCGGATATTTTGCTCTTTTTAAAAATATAAAACAAGTTAAGAAAGATTATAAAATAATAAAAGAAATTTTGGATCTTTCTAAAAAGTTTGAAGAAAATATTTATATTATTATCACTGAAAACAAAAATTTATTTATGTGTAATTTGGATAATTTGAAAATTATTTTAGATTTGTATAAAAACTATATGCCAGTATTAAATGTTATTTTTTATAATTTTGATTCTTTATTCAAAATTTTAGTCTCATACAAGAATGGCTATTATCAGATGATTTTAATGAAAAATATAAAAAAGAAAACCATCTTTATCCTCCATTACTTGATCCTAAAAAGCTTAATAATAAAAATAAAGAAATAAACTATACAAATATACCTACTGAATTAGCTTGGAAAATGAATTTACCTTTACCAGAAAATTATAAGTTAATATGGCTATGGGTTGCATGCAGCGGAACAATGGCTATTTATACATTTTTTAATTATTCTAAGATTTCAACCATTAATGCAAATGGCTGGGATGATGAAAAAAAGTTTATATGGATAATTATAAATATATATTGAGTGGAAAAACTGATATAGTAGTAGCTCCAAGGGTATTTAAAGATAATGATAAAATCTATTATTTATTCACAAAAAATATCCCTTTGTTATATATGTAGAGATCCAATATCAATTATCGGGCAAGCAATAAATCATATAGGCGATTAAAATAGCAAAATAAAGCCAACAATGAAAAGAATAACTTTAAATTCGAATTTTAAAGAACTTTTTCCAGAAATACTTCTATCTCAAATAAACCTAAATTAAATAGTTTAGAAAAAGTTTTAAACAATTATGAGCTTTATTTTAAATCATATCAAAGAATTGAAACTTTAAGAAAAGATGTATTATGTTTTGAGTTCAATGAAATCTCTGGTTTAAATGCTAAAAAACTTTTGAATTTATAGCTAATAAATTTTTTAATATAAAATGCGATTGTTCTTTTTTTCAAAAGAATTAATCGCCATCAAGGTGATTTAGTTATACTTCCAGTTGCATATTCCATTATTGTAGATAAATTTTGTGTTGATATATTAATTACCACAAAAAACCTTATGTATTTCAACTCTTTGGAGCCTAGTATGGCAAATGAAAATTATATTGATATTACTTCTGAAATTTTTAAAAAAAGAAAGTTGATGTTTGATAATATTATTTTATTAACAAAACAAAATGAATATAATATTTTAAAAAATAATCAAAAATGCTTTATAAATAGTAAAAAGTATTTAAATAGTTATATAGATGCTTTTGAAGAAAATGAGATGAGGATTAAAAACAGTCTGATTGCAGAAGAAGAAATTTTGCAATATTTAAAAACAAGAAAAAATTTGCTATTAAAATTAAAAAATATTTTAGATAAAGAATTAGATTTCGTAAAATTAAATTATCCGCAATATCTAAAAATCCTGGAAATATTATCAAGAGTTTGAAAAAATATGTGAAGATATAGCTTGATTTAATTTGTAGATTTGGAAAAGAATAAAATTTTAATTTTATGAAAGTTTTAATATATTACAAATAAGCTTGTAAAAGTATTTAAATAATTAAATTAATTATATATAATATAATTTTTGCAAATATTAATTTGATGATTAAATTTTAATTTTACTAAAAATTTATAAAAATTAAGAGGAAAAAATGCTACAAATTACTCACGAAAATTTTTTAGATTTAAAATATTTTGCTAGTGGTGTATTTCATCCTTTGCAAGGTTTTATGAATTATGAAGAATATAAGAAAGTTGTTTATGAAATGCAACTTTTAAATTGTGAGATATGGACTTTGCCTATTACTTTGGAAGTAAGTGATTTTAAAGATATTAATATAGGACAAAAACAAGATTTATATTATCAAAATAAACTCGTAGGAAATATTCTAATTGAAGATAAATTTTATGTTAAAGATGAAGAGCTTTATGAAATTTTTCAAACTAAAGATGAAAAGCATCCTGGTATTATTAAGGAAAAAAGACGTTCTTCTTTACGCATAGGCGGCAAGATAGAATTAAGAGAAGAATTCTATAAAGGTTCTTTATATAAAAATATTTTAAAAGATATTTTTCATCCTGATATTAAAACTATAGTAGGTTTTCAAACAAGAAATCCCATTCATAGAGCTCACGAGCATTTGCAAAGAATTGCACTTGAAATTTGTGACGCTTTATTTATTAATCCTTTAACAGGCTGGAAAAAGCAAGGTGATTTTACTGAAGAAGCAGTTATGAGTGCTTATAAAATTATGTTTAATGAATTTTATCCTAAAGAAAGAGTTTATATTCAAGGTTTGCAAACTGCTATGCGTTATGCAGGCCCCAAAGAAGCAATTTTTCATGCTTTGCTTAGAAGAAATATGGGATGCACTCATTTTATAATAGGTAGAGATCATGCAGGAGTTGGAAATTATTATGGAATCTATGAAGCTCAAAATTTAGCTAGAGAATTATCAAAATATTATAATTTAGGTATAGATTTTTTACTTTTAAAAGAGCCCTATTATTGCACTAAATGTCAAAAAATTGTTAGTGAAAAGAATTGTGCGCATTATAATCAACACAGAATTGCAATCAGTGGCACACAAATTAGAAAAGATTTAAATGAAGGTAAAATTCCTAGTAAAATTATGATGCGCCCTGAAATTTCTGCTGGCATACTTGCATTAGGCAAGGAAAATATTTTTATTAATTAAAAAGGAGGTAAAAATGAAAAAAAATATTTTAACAATAGGTCCAAGTTTGGGTGAAAAAATTAATCTCAATCAGATTCATCAAGATAATTTTATTTATAGAATTAATGGAGCTCATGGAGATATTGAAAGTATTAAAAATACTATAATTAACCTTAGAAAGCAAAAGTCTGATATTGATATTTTGATTGATTTGCCAGGAAATAAAATTAGGACTTCTGGAATTAAAGCTATCCAAGTAGAAAAAGATAAAGATTTTTCTTTAAAAATTGATCAGTTTAATTATAAAGATTTTTATAAACTTGTAAAGCCAGGTATGGAAGTTTATGCAAATGATAGTGTATTTTTGTTTATTGTGAAGGAAGCCAATGATAAGGAAATTATTTTTACTTCTAAAAGTACAGGTCTACTTTTAAATAATAAAGGTATGCATGTTAGAAATTTACATAATAATATTCCTTTTTTATTTGAAAAAGATAAAGAACTTATAAAAATTTGCAATGAATTTAATATAGCTTATGTAGGTGCTTCTTTTGTAAGAAGGGCAAAAGATATACAAGAGCTAAAACAAATACTTTACCCAAATACTAAAATTATTTCTAAAATTGAAACTTTAGATGCTGTAAATAATTTATATGATATTTTACAAGAAGTGGAATATATTTTAATTGATAGAGGGGATTTATCTACGGAAATTGGTATAGAAAAAATTCCACGTTTTCAAAAGTATATTATAGAAATGGCACATCATAATGCGGTCAAGGTATTTTTAGCCACGCAAATTTTGAAAAATATGGAAGAAAAACCTATTCCTACTATTGCTGAAATTGATGATTTATATAATATTGCAAAGAAAGGTATTTTTGGTATACAACTTTCAGAAGAGACAGCCATAGGGCAATATGTAAAAGAGTGTATAAAAATTTTAAATTTAATACAAAATGAAATAAATAATGAAAAAATTATTTTTTAGGAGAATACATGCGATTTGATTCACTAAGTCCTGATAATATCAGCATCATTTTTTTATCTTTAGGGGTTTTGTTATTATCTTCTTTTATTTTTGGTAAATTATTCGTTTTATTTAAAGCGCCGAAAGTTATAGGTGAAATTTTTGGTGGTTTTATTTTAGGTGCGAGTGGTTTATATATTGTTGCTCCTGATTTACTTGTAGATATTTTTAATGGATTTAGCGAACAAGGAAAAATATTAAATATTTTTTATCAATTAGGTTTAATATTTTTAATGTTTATTGCTGGTTTTAATACGCAAATAAGTTTTGAAAAACAAAATATTAAAATTATTTTTGCTTTGTTTTTAGGTGGCACTTTTCTATCTGCTAGCGTGGGATATTTTTTTATTGATTATTTTAAAGAGACTTTTATTGGAATAAAAGGAAATGATTTATCTTTTGATTTGGTTTTTTTAATTGCTATTGCAGTAACTTCTATACCTGTTATATCAAAAATATTTTTTGATATAGGAATTATTAAAACAAGATTTGCTAGTATAGTTTTAACTACTTCAACAATACAAGATTTATTTTTATGGATTTTGCTTAATATTACTATTAATGCAGCAACAAATAAAGATTTAACTTTAATAAGCAATCTTAAAACAGCTTCTCTTACTTTATTTTTATTTATAGGCGTAAAATTAATTTCAAATTTATTTAAAAAAATTGCTTTTCATATGAATTCAATTGATTTTTTTACTCTAAGTTTTATTGTATTATTTTTATCTATAGCTTTTTTAAATATGATTCATATTAATCCTATGTACACTTCATTTCTTATCGGTTTTTTGATAAAAAATATTTTAAACAATCATCAAATATTAAAAGAAAAAGTTGGCGGGCTTTCTGATATGGCTTTTTCATTTTTTATTCCTATCTATTTTGCTTTAATTGGTATTCAGTTAAATATTATTCATGAATTTTCTTTTACGATGTTCCTATTTTTCTTGGTGCTTGCGTGTTTATTAAAATTTTTAGGTTGTTATATAGGATTAAATTTTGTAAAAATTTCTAATATCTCAAGAGTTAATTTTGCTATAACAATGAATGCAAGGGGTGGTCCAGGAATAGTTTTAGCCAGTGTTGCATATTATTATCAAATCATTAATGTTAGTTTTTTTACAACGCTTATCTTAACTGTTTTAATTTCTTCTATGATTGCAGGTTATTGGCTAAGATATCAAAAAAGTAAAAATATAAATATTTTTTCGAATTTTAATAAAGATTAAAATGATATTAATTTAATTTTATTAATAAGTAAAAAGTTTTTAATGTTATAAATCTTAAATAGAAAAGACTTTGAAATGGTTTTTTAATAATTAAAGTTGTTTAAAAGATATAAATATATAATAACTATACTTGCTATTGAAGAAAAAGTTTTTAAAAATGAAATTTTAAAAGCAAGGTTTAGCACCAAAGCTTAAAGCGGTGATTTTAACTGCTAAAAAGTTAAGGCTTATAAATTTTTAAAGGAGAATAAATGCTAACTTATATAAAAAAGTATTTTGAAGAAAGCATAGATACAAAAGAGCAAATTTTAAAAGATGAAGATTTATTAAATCTTATTAAAAAAGTGGCTTTAGAAATCATAAAAGCTTATAAAAATGGCAATAAAACTTTATTAGCAGGAAATGGCGGAAGTGCAGCTGATGCCCAGCATATTGCAGGGGAGCTTGTAAGTAGATTTTATTTTGATAGACCAGGACTTGCAAGTATAGCATTAACCACAGATACTAGCATACTTACAGCTATTGGAAATGATTATGGATATGAAAAAGTTTTTTCAAGACAGCTTGAAGCACAAGGCTTAAAAGGTGATATTTTCATAGGAATTTCAACAAGTGGAAATAGTGTTAATATATTAAAAGCCTTAGAAATTTGCAAAGAAAAAGGTATTATAAGTGTTGGTTTAACAGGAAAGAGCGGAGGAAAGATGAATGATCTTTGTGATTATTGTATCAAAGTGCCTTCAAATTGCACTCCACGCATACAAGAATCTCATATTTTAATAGCTCATATACTTTGTGCTATAGTGGAAGAGGAGCTTTTTGGAAAAGGTTTTCATTGAAAGTTATTATCCTTTGTGGAGGTTTGGGTACAAGACTTAAAAGCATAGTTAAAGATGTGCCAAAACCTATGGCTTTAATCAATGGTAAGCCTTTTTTAGAATTTATTTTTGAATATCTAAGAACTCAAAATATCAAAGAAGTTATTCTAGCTGTTTCTTACAAATATGAAATCATAAAAAACCACTTTAAAAATAAATTTTTAGACATAAAAATAGAATATAGCATAGAAAAAGAACCTTTAGGAACTGGTGGAGCTATAAAACAAGCTTTAAATTTAGTAAATGAAAATTCTTTAGTATTAAATGGCGATACTTTTTTTAACATAGACTTATCTTATTTAAATTTACAAGAAAGTAAAATTTGTCTTGCCTTAAAATCAATGCAAGATTTTGATAGATACGGAGCTGTAGAACTTGATAAAAATTATTTTATAAATTCCTTTAGAGAAAAACAATTTTTTAAACAAGGATTTATTAATGGAGGAATTTATTTAGTATCAAAAGATATTTTTAATACTTACAATTTAGAAAATAAATTTTCCTTTGAAAGTTTTTTGCAAGAAAATTTTAAAACTCTAAAAGCTAGAGCTTGTATTTTTGATAATTATTTTATAGATATTGGTGTGCCTGAGGATTATGAGAGGTTTTTAGACGATAGCAAAAGTTCTAAATTTAAATATTAAAGTATTAATTTATCTAAGGTAAAATAATTTTTGAAAGGTTAAAATGAAAAAATATGTTTTAAATTCTGAAATCATTCAAGATAAAAGTTTGGGAATGGATATTTGGGAAAACATTTTCTCTAATAAAGAATGGGGAAAATATCCTAGTGAAAATTTAATCCGTTTTATTGCGAGAAATTTTTACAATGTTAAAGATAGAAATAAAATTAATATTTTAGAATTAGGGCTTGGAACAGGTGCCAATCTTTGGTTTTGTGCAAGAGAAGGTTTTAGTGTCAGTGGTATAGAATGGAGTAAAACAGGAGTTGAACGTTTTAAAAAACGCTTAGAAGATGAAAATTTGAGCAAACAAATCAAAGAAATTAAAATAGGCGATTATGCTCAAAAGCTTGATGAATTTGAAAATGAAAGTTTTGATGCTTGGATTGATAGCTATTCTTTGGCTTATAACGATTTTAAAAAAACCAAAGATATTATTGAAAAGGCGGTTTCAAAGTTGAAAGTCGGGGGTAAATTCTTTTCTATTACCCCTAGTTTTAATAATGAAGGTTTTTATGAGGATACAAATTTAGCTTATCATACTTGTTCTCCATCTTCTGGAAGTGACGCTTTTACTGGAAATATTAGATATTGTGATGAATTGGATATAGAAAAGCTTTATAATGGAAAAAATTACAAAATTATTAAAGTTCAAATTTACTCTTTAAAAGAAGAGGGAAAAACAAAAAATGAACTTTTTGTTATAGAGGGCGAGAGATATGAATGATTCAAATTTCTGGGAAAACATTTTCTCTAATAAAGAATGGGGAAAATATCCTAGTGAAAATTTAATCCGTTTTATTGCGAGAAATTTTTACAATGTTAAAGATAGAAATAAAATTAATATTTTAGAATTAGGGCTTGGAACAGGTGCCAATCTTTGGTTTTGTGCAAGAGAAGGTTTTAGTGTCAGTGGTATAGAATGGAGTAAAACAGGAGTTGAACGTTTTAAAAAACGCTTAGAAGATGAAAATTTGAGCAAACAAATCAAAGAAATTAAAATAGGCGATTATGCTCAAAAGCTTGATGAATTTGAAAATGAAAGTTTTGATGCAATTATTGATATAGCTTCTTTGTGTTGCAATGATTTTGAAAAAACTAAAGATATTTTTGATAAAGCTATATCAAAATTAAAGCCTTGTGGCAAATTTCTTTCTATGACTTTGGCTACCGGTCTTTTTGGATATGAAAAAGAAAAAGGTTTGGAGCAAATTCCAGAATATGGTATTTATAAAGGCAATGGAAAGCTTCGTTTTAGCACTTTAAATGAAATTAAGAAGCTTTATAAACATAAGAATTTTAAAAGAACAAATTTAAGCATTCTTACTTTAGAAGATGTTTTAGAAGATAAAGTGACAAAAGTTATTGATAAAATTTTTATTATCGAAGGCGAGAAGTACTCTAACGGGGGGGGGGGATTTAAATCTTTTAAAGAGGAATGGAAGATGAGCAAGATAAGCCTTGAAGCTTATCTTGCTTCCAACCTTAACACTCTTAGCTTTAAAGATGATATCTATTTTAGTTTTAATTATGCAAAATTATATGGAAATGTTTTTGAATTTGAATATAAAAAAGATGGATTTATCTTTAAAACTTTAGGCATTAAACAAGAAATTTTAAATTCAGGCTTTTTTGATTTACAAAGTCCTTATGGATACAATGGAATTTATACTAATACCAAAAATGAGGATTTTCTAAATGAAGCCTTTGAAATTTTAAAGCAAAAAGCTTTAAAAGAAAAGATTATTGCTTTTTTTATACGCTTTCATCCTTTTGATGAGTATATTAATGCTTATAAAAATAATTTAGATTTTATAAGTAAAAATAAAAAAATTATTATAGTTCCTACTGAGTGTGATATTTCAACTATACGCAAAAATTATAATCCTCGTATTAAAGCTTATGTGAAAAAAGCAAGAGAAAATTTAAAAATAGATTTTATTAAAATAAATGAAAATGAAGATTTTAAAATACTTTATGAAAAAACAATGCAAAGAAATGATGCAGAGAATTTTTATTTTTTTGATCAAAAATATTTTGATAAATTATATAATTTTAAAGAATATATTGTCTTAAAGGCAAGTTTAAACGAAGAAATTATAGCTTTTGCTTCTTTTTTTCTTTGTAAAGATTTTTCTTATTATCATTTAAGTGCTAATTCTTTAAAGGCCAATGCCAATGCCGCACTTTTAGATTTTTTCTTTGAGTATGCAAATAAAAAAGGTTCTAAATTTTGCATTTTAGGAGGTGGTGTTGAGGACGATGATACGCTTTTTGATTATAAACAAAAATTTTCTACAGTTGAATCTTATTTTTATATAGGTGGAATTATTTTTGATGCGCCACATTATGAATATTTTTGCCAAAATTCCAAGAGTAAAAAATTCTTAAAATATCGTTTCATTAACGATTCCCTCCCCCATTAACCCATTTATCTTATGATTATATTTTTTAAATAAAATCAAGGATTATTATGATTTATTGCGATTATTGCGTAATGCCAAACACAAGACCAGGGATTAAATTTTTTAAAGATGATAAGGGTAAAAATATCTGTTCTGCTTGTATCAATCATAAAAATAAAGAAAAGATTGATTATAAAAAAAGATTTAAAGAATTAGAGGAATTATGCGATAAATATCGCAGAATGAATGGAAAATTTGAGTATGATTGTGCTATTGCTGTAAGTGGGGGCAAGGATTCTCACTTTCAAGTGTATATTATGAAAGAAAAACTAGGAATGAATCCTATTTTATTTAGCGTTGAGGATAATTTTACTAGCACTAAAGCTGGAAGAAAAAATTTAAGAAATTTAAGTGAAACTTTTGGTTGTCATATCATTAGCTTAAAGCCTGATTTAAAAACCCAAAGAAAAATTACTTTAAAAACTTTTGAAAAATATGGAAAACCAACTTGGTTTATTGATAGGCTTATTTATACTTATCCTTTTGCTATGGCTTTAAAATTTAATACTCCTTTGCTAGTTTATGGCGAAAATGTAAGTTATGAGTATGGCGGGGGGGGGTATGACCTAGAAACTCCTAGCGCTAGAGATATTTTTTTAAATGGAGTAGCACAAGATTTAGACTTAAATGAATTTATAGATGATGAAATCAAAGAAGAGAATATCCAACTTTTTTTTAGTCCCAATGAAAAAGATCTTGTTAAATTAGATCCTATTTATCTTAGTTATTTTATTAAATGGAATTCTTATTCAAATTATATTTTTGCAAAGAGCAGAGGCTTTACAGATTTACAAAATGAATGGGATAGGACTCATTGTATTGAAAATTTCGATCAAATTGATAGTATAGGTTATATTATCCATGCTTGGATGAAATATCCAAAATTTGGGCACGCTATGGCTAGTGATTATGCATCTAGACTTATAAGATATGGACTTTTAGATAGAGAAAAGGCTATTAAAATTGTTAAAGAAAGAGATCATAAGTTAGATGATAGGTGTATTGAAGATTTTTGTTCTTTTGTTGGCATTAATAAGGATCATTTTTACCGTATTGTTGAAAAGCATTATAATATGGACTTGTTTTATAAAAATGAATTTGGAGAATTTAAACTTAAAAATGAAATTTCTTAAATAAATTATATTGGTAAATAAGAAATTTGACTTAAAAATTTAAGCATTTTTAAAGCAAATTTAAAGTTAAAGATAAAATAAGAGCGAATTTTTGTTACAATATATAGTAAATATTATTTTAAATATCAAAAAAGATAAATTAAATCTTATAATAAGTTTGATTTTTAAATATTATTTCTATATATAATTATTATAAGATTCAATTTAACTTTAATAGTAAAGGTAAATAATGAAAAAAACTCTTATCATTGCAGAAGCAGGAGTAAATCATAACGGAGATTTAAATCTGGCTAAAAAAATGATAGAGGTTGCAGCAGAATGTGGAGCTGATTTTGTAAAATTTCAAACCTTTAAAAGTAAAAATTGCGTAAGCATTAATGCAAAAAAAGCTAAATATCAACTTCAAACAACTAATCAAGATGAAAGTCAATTTGAAATGATAAAAAAATTAGAACTTGATTTAAAAGCACATCAAATTCTTATCGCTTATGCTAAAGCTTGTAATATTTCTTTTCTTTCAACTCCTTTTGATTTAGAAAGTATAGAGCTTTTACATTGTTTAGGGCTTGAAATTTTTAAAATTCCAAGTGGAGAAATTACTAATCTTCCTTATCTTAAAGCCATTGCAAGATTAAATAAAAAAATTATACTCTCAACAGGAATGGCAAATTTAGGTGAAATTGAAGCTTGTTTAGATGTGCTTTGCAAAAATGGCCAAAAAAGAAGCAATATCACTTTAATGCATTGCACAACAGAATATCCTGCTCCTTTTAATGAAATCAATTTAAAGGTTATACAAACTTTAAAAAATGCTTTTAATTTAAATATAGGATATTCAGATCATACTAAAGGTATAAGTGTAGCTTTAGGAGCCGTAGCTTTAGGAGCTTGTGTAATTGAAAAACATTTTACTTTAGATAAAACGATGAATGGTCCTGATCACAAAGCAAGTTTAGAACCAAATGAGCTTAAATCTATGTGTCAAAGCATAAGAGAGCTTGAGTTAGCTTTAGGCAGTGGTATTAAAAAAGCAAGTAAGAGTGAAAAGAAAAATATAAATATAGCAAGAAAAAGTCTTGTAGCAAAAAAAGCCATTAAAAAAGGTGAGAAATTCAATGAAGAAAATTTAACTACAAAGCGTCCAGGAAATGGAATTTGTGCAATGAGATATGATGAATTTTTAGGAAAAATTGCTCAAAAAAATTATAAAGAAGATGAATTAATTCGTGAGTAAAAGAAAAATCTGCATAATTAGCGCAACAAGAGCTGAATGGTATTTGCTTAAAAATTTATGTTTAGAAATAAAAAATGATAAAGATTTAGCATTACAAATCATAGTAACAGGAGCACATTTAAGTAAAGATTTTGGTCTAACTTATAAAGAAATAGAAAAAGATTTTAAAATAGATAAAAAAATTCCCATTTTATCTTCAAATGATGATAAATTAAATCTTTGTAAAAGCATGGCTTTAGTATTTGAAGGTTTTTCTAAGGTGTTTGAAAGTTTAAAACCCGATATAGTAGTAATTTTAGGAGATCGTTATGAAATGTTAGCAGTTGCTAGTGTTTGCCTTTTAATGCACATTCCTATTGCCCATCTTTGTGGTGGAGAACTTACTTTAGGAGCTATTGATGATAGTATAAGGCATAGCATAACTAAAATGGCTCATCTTCATTTTGTAAGCACAAAAGAATATCAAAATAGGGTTTTGCAATTAGGAGAAAATAAAAATTTTATTTTTAATGTAGGTTCTTTGGGCGGATTTAATGTTAAAAATACGAACTTTTTAAGTAAAAAAGAACTTGAAAAAGAACTTGATTTTAAATTCGATGAAAATATTTATTTAATCACTTATCATCCTGAAACTTTAAATTTGGAACAAACTAAAAATAATATTGAAATATTACTTGATAATTTAATCAAGCTTAAAAAAGCAAGTTTGATTTTTACTAAAGCAAATGCTGATGAAAATGGACTTTTGATTAATAATTTTTTAGCGGAGTTTTGCAAGAAATATCCTAAAAAAGCAAAACTCTTTGATAATCTTGGAGTTGAAAAGTATTTAAGCTTAATGAAAATTTCAAAAGCCATAATAGGAAATTCATCTAGTGGTGTCATAGAAAGTCCTTTTTTAAGAACAGCTTGTATAAATATAGGAGATCGTCAAAAAGGAAGGATAAAAAGTGAAAATATTATTGATACAAATATGAAAGATTTGCAAAAAGCTTTTCAAAAATTAGAAACTAAAAAATTTAAAGAAATTTTAAAAAGTTTTAATAATCCTTTTGAGAATAAAATAAAAAATCCTAATAAATTCATTAAAACAAAGCTTAAAAATATAAAATTAGATACAATTTTAAATAAAAAATTTACGGATATGTTATGGATATCAAAAAATTAAAATTAAATCCCAATTCTAGTATAAAAGAAGCTTTAAATATAGTTGGCAAAGAAAGAGTAAGACTTGGTATTGTAGTAGATCAAAAAGATAAATTTTTGGGAGTTATTAGCGATTCTGATATTAGAAAAGCTTTAATTAATGGAAAAATGATTTATGATTGTATAGAAGATATTTATACTAAAAATCCTATCATAATAAAAGAAAATACAAGTAAAGCTGAACTTTTAGAACTTTCTTCAAAAACAGATATTTATGATTTTCCTGTTATCAATGAAAAAGGTGAAATAATTTCCATAAGATCTATTTCTTCACTTTTAGCCAAAACTAAACTTCCAAACTATGTAATTTTAATGGCTGGAGGACTTGGAACAAGACTTAAAGAGCTTACAAAGCACACCCCAAAGCCTATGTTAAAAGTGGGAAAAAAACCTATTTTAGAGAGCATTGTTTCAAGACTTTCTTTGCAAAACTTTGAAAATTTTATTTTTTGTGTAAATTATAAAAAACAAATTATAGAAAATTATTTTAAAGATGGCACAGATTTTGGGGTTAAAATTTCCTATATTAAAGAAAAGAAAAAATTAGGGACAGCAGGGGCTTTAAGTTTGATTGAAGAGCCTTTAAAAGAAAGTTTTATTGTAATGAATGCAGATATTTTAACCGAACTTGATTTTTTAGAATTTTTAAAAGCCCATAAAAAAAGTAAGGCTTTAATGAGTGTATGTGTGAGAGAATTTGAACAAAGCATACCTTATGGAGTTATAAAAGAACAAAATGGTTTTATAAAAAATATACAAGAAAAACCAACTATGAAATTTTTAGTTAGTGCTGGAATTTATGCGCTAAAACCTGAAGTTTTAAATTTTTTAAATAAAAATGAGTATTTAGATATGCCTGATTTGATAAAAATCTTAATGCAAAAAAATGAAAAAATCAATACTTTTTTATTGCGTGATTATTGGATTGACATAGGTAGAATTGAAGAATTTGCAAGAGCAAATGAGGATTTTAGGTGAAAGCTTTAATTATAGGCTTTGGGAGTATTGGAAAAAAACATTTTTTAGCCCTTAAAAATTTAGGTTTTGATATTTCTTTGCTTTCTTTTAGTGCTTGTAAAAAAGATATTAAAGAGACAAAACTTTATAATTCTTGGGCTGAGCTTTCTTTAATGGAATTTGATCTTTTTATTATTGCTAATATCACAACTTTACATTTAGAGACTTTAAAAAAAATTGATACTTTTGTTAAAGATAAGATTATATTAGTTGAAAAACCTTTATTTGAAAAATTTATTCCTTTTCAAAGTAATAAAAATAAAATTTTCATTGCTTATCTTTTAAGATTTAATCCCTTAATTAAAGCTTTAAAAGAAATTTTGCAAGTTGAAAAACCTTATTTTGTAGAATTGAGTTGTCATTCTTATTTGCCTAATTGGCGTGATATAGATTATAGGGAAAACTATAGTGCAAAAAAAGAACTAGGAGGTGGAGTTTTACTTGATCTTTCTCACGAAATCGATTTGGCTTTTTTTCTTTTTGGAAAATTAAAACTTTTATATAGCGAGAATTTAAAGCTTTCAGAACTTGAGATTGGTAGTGATGATTTTGCTTTTTTATCATTGAAAAATTCTAAAGATTTAAAAATTCATATTAAGCTTGATTATTTTTCTAAGCTTACTCAAAGAAAAATTATTATTCATACTCCAAAAAAAAGTTATGAAGCCGATTTAATCCAAGGTATTTTAAAAATTTATAATGAGGATAAAAGCATTAAAACACAAATTTATAAAAGCGATACTATTTTAACTTTAGAGTCATTGCATAAAGCTATATTAAATAATGATAAAAATTTATGTTCTTTAGATGAGGCTTTAGATGTGTTAAAAATTTGCGATGAGGTTAAAAATGGCTGAAATTTTATGCACAATTTGTGCAAGAGGTGGTTCTAAGGGAGTTTTAAATAAAAATATTAAAAAAATTAATAATCTTGAAATGATTGCTTATAGTATCATACAAGCAAGAAATTCAAAGCTTTTTAAACATATAGTTATAAGTACAGATAGTGATGAGATAGCAAATGTCGCATTAAAATACAAAGCTGAAGTTTTTTTTAAAAGAGAAGCACATCTTGCAGGTGATAATGCACCAAAAATTCCTGTGATGCGTGATGCACTTTTAAGAAGTGAGAAATATTTTGGTATAAAATTTGATATTTTAGTAGATTTAGATGCCTCAGCTCCTCTTAGAACAAGTAAAGATATAAAAAAAGCTTATGAATTATTTGTAAAAGAAAATAAAGAAGTTTTAATTACCGCAACACCAGCAAGGCGTAATCCTTATTTTAATTTAATAGAGCTTGACAATGATGAGGTTAAAAGATCAAAACAAGGTTCTTTTACAACACGCCAAAGTGCGCCAAAATGTTTTGATATGAATGCAAGTATTTATATGTTTAAACGTGAAAGAATACTCAAGAGTGATGATTTATTTGGAAAACAAACTTCTCTTTATATTATGGAAGAAAATACAGCTTTTGATGTAGATAGTGAGCTTGATTTTAAAATAGTTGAATTTTTAATTAAAGAAAGAAATTTAAAACCAGAGGAATTTTAATGCTTGAAGAAAAGATTATTTTTGTTGTAGGAGCTTGTGGGCGTATAGGAAAAGAGCTTTGTAGGGCTATTTTAAAAAATAAAGGCATTGCAGTTTTAGCAGATATCAATGAGGAGTGTTTAAAAGATTTAAAAGAAAAATTAAACAAAGAATTTAATCAAGAACTTTTAAGCATTAAGCTTGATATCACTTCTAAAGAAAGTCTTAATGAAGCTATTTTAAAAACTAAACAAAAATATCAAAAAATCGATGCTTTTGTTAATTCTTCTTATCCTTGTGGAAAAAATTGGGGAAAAACACCTTATTATGAATTGAGCTATGAAGAGCTTTGTGAAAATTTAAATTTACATCTTGGCGGTTTTATTTTGGCTGCTCAAGAATTTGTAAAATATTTTAAAAAGCAAGGCTATGGAAATATTGTTAATCTTAGCTCTATTATGGGTGTATATGCTCCTAAATTTGAAAATTATAAAAATACTAGTATGCAAAGTTCGCTTGAATATAGTGTGATTAAAGCAGGAATTAATCATTTGGGTGTATGGCTTGCTAAAGAACTTTTTAATACTAATATCCGTGTTAATACCTTAGCAGCGGGTGGAATTTTAGATAATCAACCACAGATTTTTTTGGACGCTTATAGAAAGTGTTGTGCAAGTAAAGGAATGCTAGAAGCAAGTGATTTATGCGGAACTTTGGTATTTTTACTTAGTGATGCAAGTAAATTTATCACTGGGCAAACTTTAGTAGTTAGTGATGGATGGGGACTTTAATGTTTTTAAAAGAACTCTTTGATAAAAATTTAAATTCTTTAAAAGATATTGCCTTAAAAGATGCTTTAAGCAAAATAAAAATTAATACAAAATATCAACTCATCAAATCAGAAGATAATATTAATATCAATTTAAAAGATAGAAGTACTAATACTTTACTCTACCAAAACCCTCTTGCTGAACTAAACTCTATGTTAAACACTTATAATGATAAATACTTCTTATATCCTGTTCTTTATTTTTATGGTTTTGGAAATGGTATTTTATTTAAAGCCTTACTTC
>NZ_JAENKS010000280.1:0-243 GCF_016598975.1 Campylobacter sp. 2018MI34 | reverse complement strand
AAAAAATATTTTTTATATAAATAAAGCTCCAATATATTTTAAATTTAAAAATAAAACTAATATTATTTAATAGTTTTATTTTTATTCTTTCAAAGATTATTATATTAAACTGATTAGTTTTTATTTTATAAATATAAAATTAATATTAAAAATATCTAAAAGTTTTCTTAATATAACTTTAAGAAAATTTTTTTTATCATTACGCATAATCTATGATTTGGATTTATTATTCTTTTTTTTATT
>NZ_JAENKS010000279.1:0-246 GCF_016598975.1 Campylobacter sp. 2018MI34 | reverse complement strand
CTACTCAGGATACTGCTAGTTAAAGTCAGCCTTTCGCATACGGGACTATCACCCTCTATGGCTATACTTTCCAGAATGTTCTGCTAAGCTTTCTTTATACATATTGCAGTCCTACAACCCCCAGTGCTTGCACTGGGGGTTGTAGGACTGCAATATGTATAAAGAAAGCTTAGCAGAACATTCTGGAAAGTATAGCCATAGAGGGTGATAGTCCCGTATGCGAAAGGCTGACTTTAACTAGCAGTA
>NZ_JAENKS010000278.1:0-256 GCF_016598975.1 Campylobacter sp. 2018MI34 | reverse complement strand
AGCTTTTACACTAGGATTGATATTAAACTTAGCTCCAAGTTCTAATGAAGTTTTTAAATTTGGTAACCAATCTCTAAACCATGTAAAGCTTGTTTTAGTAGAGAAGAGATTTAAATAGTTTGCATAGGTTCTCTCTCCTCCATTAACTGTAGCTTGACCTATAGTATTTTGCATAGAGAAAGCCTCTGTATAACCTCCTTCATAGGCTAAACCAACTTCAGGTGAGAATATATCTTTATCTTTAATAAAATTCATA
>NZ_JAENKS010000277.1:0-269 GCF_016598975.1 Campylobacter sp. 2018MI34 | reverse complement strand
AAAATTTAAATTTTATCTACTTTTTAAATCCCTTA
Organism: Campylobacter sp. 2018MI34; assembly: GCF_016598975.1. Classification (NCBI taxonomy): domain Bacteria; kingdom Pseudomonadati; phylum Campylobacterota; class Epsilonproteobacteria; order Campylobacterales; family Campylobacteraceae; genus Campylobacter; species Campylobacter sp. 2018MI34. The sequence goes on along the minus strand of NZ_JAENKS010000277.1, from coordinate 234 downwards.
ATTTTTTATTTCAAAAATTATTTAATTTTATTTTTGTAATTTCTAAAGTTATAAAAAAATTATCAAATGATGCTTAAAACACTCATACAACAATATAAAAAGTTATCACTAAAAATAATCAATTAAAAATTATTATTAATAAACTTTTAATTAAAAATATTTTATTATTCCAAAAAAGTTTATTATTTATATTTTATTACTTTTTTATTTTCTTTTTTAAAATAAACAATCAAA
>NZ_JAENKS010000276.1:0-276 GCF_016598975.1 Campylobacter sp. 2018MI34 | reverse complement strand
TTACAAATTTTTGAACTCTTGGTAGATCAAATGTATCACTTACTTTAACACTACCATATCTAGCCTTAGCTTTTACACTAGGATTGATATTAAACTTAGCTCCAAGTTCTAATGAAGTTTTTAAATTAGGCAACCAATCTCTAAACCAAGTAAAGCTTGTTTTAGTAGAGAAGAGATTTAAATAGTTTGCATAGACTCTCTCTCCTCCATTAACTGTAGCTTGACCTATAGTATTTTGCATAGAGAAAGCCTCTGTATAACCTCCTTCATAGGCTA
>NZ_JAENKS010000275.1:0-278 GCF_016598975.1 Campylobacter sp. 2018MI34 | reverse complement strand
TCCACTATCTTTTAAAGTAGAATAACCTATAATAGTTCCTTTAGTATGTCCTTTACTTTCTTCATTTAAAGATAGTTCAACATTCTGTGAAGAAGCATAAGGAAGTATAAATAAAGAGTGTTCTTTATTGGATCCATAGCTTCCATTATTTAAATCACTCTTTATATAATCACTTGCATCAGAGTATAAATTACCTTTTTCTTGCATAGCCATTCTTTGAGCTCTACTTGAAGAGCTTAGATAAAAGCTTTGCATAGAATTACCCATAACATTATCAA
>NZ_JAENKS010000274.1:0-379 GCF_016598975.1 Campylobacter sp. 2018MI34 | reverse complement strand
GACACATAATGCCGAAATTGAGCTTGAGCAGCCTCGGCTCCGCCAGCACTTTACTGAAGCTGCCTTTGACCATCCCGGATTCGCGATTCAGCACATGGTTAGTACTGTTGGGAACCACCCAGATCGTCAGAAGAATGCCCAGAGTGGCGAGGGCGGCGATCATCCAGAACAACGCGTTCAATCCCAGACTATGGGTAACGATCGGCCCTAATACCATCGCAATCGCGAAGGTGATACCAAAGCTGACGCCGATAAACGCCATCGCTTTGGTACGGTTTTGCTCGCGGGTGAGGTCAGACAGGAGCGCCATGACGGCGGCGGCAATAGCGCCGGACCCCTGTAGCGCTCGCCCCAGAATAATGCCCCAGATAGAGTGGGA
>NZ_JAENKS010000273.1:0-381 GCF_016598975.1 Campylobacter sp. 2018MI34 | reverse complement strand
ACGCTGAACTGGAACAGATGGTCCGACTCATTCAGACACGGAATCGGGAACGTGGTCCTGTGGCAATCTGATTTACGCGTCTCATGGCGCGCTCAGTGGATCTCATTGCTCATTCATGGGCTGGTTTCTGCGGTGATTTTATTGATGCCCTGGCCGCTGAGTTATACCCCGTTATGGATGATACTACTGTCGCTGGTCGTGTTTGACTGTGTACGTAGCCAGCGCAGGATTAATACCTGCCAGGGAGAGATCAAGCTACTCATGGACGGGCGCTTACGCTGGCAGGGGCAGGACTGGACGCTCTTGCGTCCGCCCTGGTTACTGAAGAGCGGGATGGTGTTGCGTTTACGCGCAGAGTCTGGACGTCATCAGCATTTATGG
>NZ_JAENKS010000272.1:0-381 GCF_016598975.1 Campylobacter sp. 2018MI34 | reverse complement strand
GAATAATAACCGTGATTTGAGAATGGCTGCCCTGAAGGTTGAAGAGGCCCGGGCCCAGTTCAACGTCACGGATGCAGATCGTTATCCCCAACTGAATGCCTCATCCGGGATCACATACAACGGTGGTCTGAAAGGTGACAAGCCGACCACACAGGAGTACGACGCGGGTCTGGAGCTCAGCTATGAGCTCGATTTTTTTGGCAAACTTAAGAACATGAGTGAGGCTGATCGCCAGAACTACTTTGCCAGCGAAGAAGCCCGTCGTGCCGTACACATCCTGCTGGTCTCCAACGTTTCACAGAGCTATTTCAGCCAGCAACTGGCGTACGAACAACTCCGTATTGCGCGGGAAACGCTGAAAAATTATGAACAGTCTTATGC
>NZ_JAENKS010000271.1:0-382 GCF_016598975.1 Campylobacter sp. 2018MI34 | reverse complement strand
ACCGTATTGATTGTCGTAGCAAAAGCCAGTGGTCGTATTACCTGGGGCCAATTGGCTAAAAACTGGCTTAACGTTTATGTCGGTAACCTGGTGGGTTGCTTGCTCTTCGTGCTATTGATGTGGCTTTCCGGCGAATACATGACCGCCAACGGCGCGTGGGGGCTCAACGTCCTACAAACAGCCGACCACAAAGTGCACCATACTTTTGTTGAGGCGGTAAGTCTTGGCATCCTGGCTAACCTGATGGTGTGTCTGGCCGTATGGATGAGCTACTCGGGCCGCAGCCTAATGGACAAAGCGTTTATCATGGTATTACCGGTCGCAATGTTTGTTGCCAGCGGTTTTGAGCACAGTATCGCAAACATGTTTATGATCCCTATGG